>NZ_JAUONW010000016.1:0-247796 GCF_030546345.1 Caloramator sp. CAR-1 | reverse complement strand
TAAGCGCTGAAGGCATCTAAGCGCGAAGCCCACCCCAAGATGAGATTTCCCACGCGAAAGCGGTAAGACCCCTGGAAGACTACCAGGTAGATAGGCCAGAGGTGTAAGCGTCGTAAGGCGTTTAGCTGACTGGTACTAATAGGTCGAGGGCTTGATCTTATTGTGCAGTTTAATCCGGTGGTAATGGAGGTAGGGAAACACCCGTTCCCATTCCGAACACGAAGGTTAAGCCTACCTACGCCGATGGTACTAGGCTGGAGACGGCCTGGGAGAGTAGGTGACTGCCGGGTAAGTGCCAGGCACTTAAGTTTAAGATTTTGGCCCAGTAGCTCAGTTGGTTAGAGTGCCGGCCTGTCACGCCGGAGGTCGAGGGTTCGAGCCCCTTCTGGGTCGCCATATGCCGGCTTAGCTCAATCGGTAGAGCAACTGACTTGTAATCAGTAGGTTGTAGGTTCAAGTCCTATAGCCGGCTCCATAAAGGCAAGGAGAAATCCTTGCCTTTTTTTCATAGGGGTGATTTTATGCTTTATAGGGTAAAACAGTTTTTAAGGGCCATAACGGCAAAATTAACTGAAGATGATTACAGGTTTATTAATTTTTATTTAAATGAAAGGGAAAGGCAGCTTTTCTATAGCTTAAGTAAATCTGAGCAGTATCACAGCATTAATGTGGCACGATGTGTTTTACAAACCTCCATAAAGGAAGGATGTTATGATATTATTCTTATTAAAGCAGCTCTACTGCATGACATAGGAAAGATAGATAGCGGCCTTAATCCTATAACGAAATCTATTATGGTTATTTTAGATAAGATATTTTCACAAAAGCTTAAAAAGCTAAAAAGGATTAAATTCATAAGGGCTTATTATGACCATCCTAAAATTGCCCTTGACTATCTTGGAAATAAGAAGAACTATCTTGCTTTTCTTATTGAAAATCATCATAATTATAATATAAATGATAGAAAACTTAAATTATTGCAGAGGGCTGACTGCAAAAATTAGAATATTTTTAATTTGACAAAAAAATGTTATAATATATTGAAAGAGAATAGGGGGGATTTGATTGAACTATAGAATTTTACTAATCGATGATGAAGAAAATATCGTAAAGGGTATAAAATATAATCTTGAGAACGAGGGATATAGCGTTGATGTTGCCTTCGATGGAGAAGCTGCCCTTAGGATGATATCAGAAAATATATATAATTTAGTAATTCTCGATATAATGCTTCCTCATTTTGATGGGCTTCATGTGTTAAAGCGTATAAGGGATAGATCTACAGCAATTCCAATATTAATGCTCACGGCAAAGGGATATGATGAGGATAAGGTGAAGGCCTTTGAACTTGGAGCTGACGATTATTTAACAAAGCCCTTTAGCATTACTGAACTTAAGGCAAGGGTAAAGGCCCTTTTAAGACGAGCCTATGAAACGTCAAATACAAAGATAGATATTATAAAAAGTGGAGATATAATGATAGATGTCGCTTCAAGAAAGGTTAGCATAGCTGGAAAATTAGTTGACCTCACTGCAAAGGAATATGATATATTATTTTTGCTTGTTACAAATCCTAAGAAGATCTATAGCAGAGACACCCTTCTTGAAATAATATGGGGATATGATTATATTGGTGATTCTAGAACTGTCGATGTCCATGTAAGAAGATTAAGGGAAAAAATAGAAAAGGATCCTGCTAATCCTCAGTATATTTTGACAAAATGGGGAGTTGGTTATTATTATAGTGGAGAATAATCTACGATATAGGCTTATTTTGTCCTATTTTTCAATTATATTTTTACTTGTTCTGCTTATAAATGTATCTATATATTATATCCTTCAGAAGTTTTACATCGATTCTAAGAAAAATGACGTTTTATTTGCTGCAAAAACAAGCCTCGATTATATCGATGTTTATAACAATAAAGTAGATTTAGAAAAACTAAAGGAAATACAAAGGGATGTATATTCAAAGATAGTAATTGTCTTAAATGGTAAGGTTGTTTATGATGATTTTAACAAGATATTGCCGTTAAGTGATCTGTTCAAAAAAGAAATAGTTACCAAACAGTTAAATATTTATGGGGAAAAATACTATATTCTTTCATATCCTATAATGCTTTATAATAATCATATTGGGAATATAGTATTTATAAATTCCATGAAATGGGCGTTGCAAAGAATTAAATATATAGAAAGCCAAATAATTGTAATTTCAACTATTGTTTTAGTTTTAGCATTTTTATATAGTCTATATATATCAAAAAGCATAACAAGGCCATTAGATAAATTTGTATTTGAAATTGAAAAATCAAAGGACAATTTGGTTTTAGACGAGATAAATATAGATGGCTATAAAGAGATTAAAAGATTATGTGAAGCCTTTAATAACATGAATAAAAGAATTATAGAATTAGACAAAAAAAGAAGACAATTTGTAGCAGATGCCTCCCATGAATTAAAATCTCCCCTTGCAGGGATAAAGGTTTTAGTAGAATCACTGCAACAGGGGGCGATGGAGGATAAAAATATACGAGATGAATTTTTAAACAGTATTAATAATGAAATAGATAGACTATCGAACCTTGTTAATGGACTTTTAGAACTTGCACAAATTGAAAATTCTGATGAACTTAGGATGAGTAGCCTAGATATAAAGGAACTTATAAAGGATGTTGTAAAGAGCCTAAATCCAATCGCAAAAAATAAAAATATAACTATAAATGTAGAAGGCGAAGGCATAATAACCTATGTAAATAGGGATAATATGTTTAGGGCAATTTACAATATAATCGAAAATGCTATAAAGTATTCCTTTGAAGATTCTAAAATCGATATTTTAATTGAAAAGGATGAACAAATAAAAATAACTATAAAAGATTATGGGATGGGAATACCTGAGTGTGATCTTCCATATATATTTGACAGATTTTACAGAGTCGACAAAACAAGGGCGAGAAAAACAGGTGGAGCAGGCCTTGGGCTTTCTATTGCAAAGCATATCATAAAACTTCATAAGGGGGACATAGAAGTTAAAAGCAAAGTGGGGGAAGGAACTGCTTTTATAATTAAACTGCCTATTTAATGGAGGGACTAAGATGAAAAGGATACTTGCCACTTTGCTTTGTTTTTTATTACTTTTAGGATGTAAAAAACAGGAGGTAAAGGTAGAAGATATCTCGATAGAACAAAAAAAGCAGATGGTAAACATTATTTTATTCTTTTCAGATCAGCAGGGGAAATATTTAGTTCCTGAGGAGAAGAAGGTTGCCTTTGATACTTCCCTTGAAAGAACCATTTTAAAGGAGCTTATTAAAGGCTCTAACAAAGGATACAAAAACACCATTCCTAAAGGGACAAAGATAATATCGTTAACAAAGAAGGATGATACCCTTATTGTCAATTTATCTAAAGAATTTATTAAAAATCATCCAGGCGGGGCGGATAACGAAAGAATGACGGTTTTTTCCATAGTAAATTCATTAACAGAAATACCTGGGATTAGAAAGGTTAAAATAGAAGTCGAAGGAAAAACATATAATACATTGAAGGGAAATATCGCTATAAATGCTCCGTTAGCTAGAAATCGTAATCTTTTTAACAGGGACAAAAAGAGCCCACCTAATGAAATATTAAAAAGACAGATGACTTTAGAAAAACAAGGAAGATGGCTTGATGCTTATCTTTTAATGTCGGACGATGAGAATAATACCTATAGAAAATATTATGATGATTATGTAAAGGAAATGGAGGAGACAAAATCCTTAGGCTTTTTACAGGTGGATTTTGTTGTAGGAGGATATACTCTAGATCCTTCAAAGAAAAAGGCGAGGGTTAAGGTTAATTTCTATGAGATAGATACATCAGGCAAAAAAGTATTAGGAAAGGATTTATTCTTTACATGCGTTAATATTGACGGTGCATGGATGGTAGATTGGTTAACTGCTCAATAGGAGGGATCAAATGAAGGGGGATGAAAGAAAGCTTGAGATTTTGAACCTTTTAAAGGAATCTAAAAATCCAATCAAGGGGGCTTATCTTGCTGAAAGGTTTGGCGTTACAAGGCAAGTTATAGTTCAGGATATTGCCCTTTTAAAAGCCCAAGGCCACAACATAGTATCAACGCCCCAAGGATACATATTCTTAGGAGGAAATGAAAGCTATTCAAGGGTAATCGCCGTAAAGCATGAACCTAAGGATATAGAGGAGGAACTAAAGACCATAATTAAGCTTGGTGGTAAAGTCATAGACGTTACTATAGAACACAAGGTTTATGGTGAAATCACAGGAAAATTAATGCTAAAATCCCTTTACGATGTTGAAAAGTTTATTGAAAGGCTAAGGGAAAGTTCTGACATGCCCCTTTCTAATCTGACAGGAGGGGTACATCTTCACACCATCGAAGCGGACTCTGAAGAAACCCTTGAGAGGATAGTAAAGGAATTAGATAAAAAGGGATTTTTAATCGATTAGGGGGTATTATATGAAAGGTTTTATTGGAAAGCTTCTAATAATCATTGTTATTTTGTTAATTTTAATTTCATCCATCTCTGGCTTTTTAGTGGACATCCAGTGGTTTAAGGAGGTTGGATACTTAAACGTATTTTTTACATCCTTTAAGGCAAAGCTTTTAATATTTATTCCTTCCTTTTTTGTTTTTCTTATTGCAATATATTTCTATGCAAAATTTCTTGCTAAAAACTACCTAGAAATAGGCGGAATGGTTTACGATAAAGGAGAAATAAGGAAAAGAAATAAAATTATATTCTACATCTCTTTAGCTATAACGCTTATAATTTCATTTATATTTACCTCGGCCTTTTGGTATAGGATTTTGGAATATGTAAACGGAGAAAATTTCAATATTAATGACCCTATTTTCAATAAGGACATAGGATTTTTTGTATTTAGGCTTCCGTTAATTCAAGCTATATTAAGCTTTTTGATTACTGTTGTATTGGTTCTTGCGATTATTTCCTTTATATTTTACGCCTTTGAAAGGGCAAAGGATGGATTAAGCCTTATTGGGTTTAACTTTAGGCAAAATCCAAAATCCAGATTCTTTGGAAGACAGCTTGCTTATTTTGCAGCTTTGTTCCTAATCCTTTTATCCGGCGTATTTTATATTAGGGCATTAAATTTAGTTTATTCCCCAAGGGGAGTTGCCTTTGGAGCAAGCTATACAGATGTTCATGTAACATTACCTTTACTAAAAGTTTTAATCATATTATGCATCATTTCATCGTTTATTATATTTTTCTCCATACTAAGGGGAAGGATTAAACCTATTATCTATACCGCAGCCTTTATAGTTTTATTTATAGCCTTTGAAGGGATAGCTTCCTTTGTAGTAGAAAAAATAATAGTAGCGCCTAACGCAAGGGAAAAGGAAATGTCCTATTTAGAGCACAACATCCAATATACAAGAAAGGCCTTTGGACTTGAAAATATAAAGGAAATAGATTTTGATGTAAAAAACGATTTAACTTCAAAGGATATTCAGGAAAACAAAAATACAATAGACAATATAAGGGTTACGGAATTTTCCCAATCTTTAGAGGTGTTTAACCAAATTCAATCCATTAGAAACTATTATAGGTTTAACGATGTGGATATAGATAGATACACGATAGATGGAAGGTTAAGACAAGTGTTTATATCTGCAAGGGAACTTGATAATTCCCTCAGGGATCCTAAGTTCCAGACATGGCAGAATAAAAGATTATTCTACACCCACGGCTATGGAGCAGTTATGTCCTACACTAATGCTGTAACTCAAACCGGCCTTCCCCAGTTTATAGTAAAGGATATACCAATGTCTGGCAGATTCAATGTTGCAAAACCTCAGATTTACTTTGGGGAGATAAACAACGATTATATAATAATAAATGCTAAAAATAACGAGATAGATTACCCTTATGGAAGCGGAGAAAAGGAAACAAGGTATGATGGAAAGGCTGGAATTAAGCTTAATCCTTTAAATAGACTTTTATTTGCTTTAGCATATGGGGACTTTAACCTAATACTTTCCAACAATATAACTTCTGATTCAAGGATAATCCTCCATAGAGATATTGTAAAAAGGGTAAGAAAGATTGCACCATTTTTAAACTATGATGAGGACCCATACCTTGTAATGGCAGGGGACAGGTTCTATTGGATTATAGATGCCTATACAGTTACAAACAGATTCCCCTATTCCGAACCCTATTACGGAATAAACTACATCAGAAACTCAGTAAAGGTTGTTGTTGATGCTTATGATGGAAGGGTTGACTTTTATCTTGCAGATAAGAATGATCCTATAGCTTTAACGATAGGGAATATATATAAGGGTATCTTTAAAGATATAAAGGATATGCCTGAAGAGCTTAAAAAGCATTTAAGATACTCAGAAGATGTATTTTTAATTCAGTCAACGGTTTATGAAAAATATCACATGAAAAACCCAATATCTTTTTATAACAGTGAGGATCTATGGTCTATTGCAAGGTATAAAAATCCAGACGGAAGCGAAAGACAGGTTGAGGCGGTTTATCAGGTTATGAAAATATTTGACGATGAGGAGTTTTTACTTACGATTCCATATACCGTTGCTAAAAAGGAAAACATGGTTTCATGGCTTGCAGCAAGGATGGATAAAAATTTAGGGGAAATGGTTCTTATTAGATTCCCGAAGGAAAAGGCAATATTAGGGCCTCAACAGTTTAATTCAAGGATAAATACCGATATACAAATATCAAGCCTTATAACCCTTTTAAACCAGCAGGGCTCCAGCGTAATATTAGGTGAAACTAATATAATACCTATTAAAAATTCCCTCCTCTATGTAAGGCCGCTATATCTTAAGGCACAGGGTGGAAAGAGTTTGCCTGAACTTAAAAAGGTTATTGTAAACTATGGAGATTCTATAGTTATGGAGGACAACATAGGTCTTGCCATCCAAAAACTATTTGCAGCACAAGTTCCAACAACACCTGTAGAGGAGGAAGAAGATATTAAGACCCTCATTTTAAGGGCAGATGATACCTACAAGAAGGCAATAGAAGCCCAAAGGCAGGGGGACTGGGCTGGATATGGAAGGTATATAAAGGAATTAGAAAACATCCTAACTAAACTCAAGGAAAAATCAAAGTGATGTTGTAAATTTATGGTTCTATGGTATAATTTCCATAGAACCATTTTTTTGATTGGGGGTTTAAAGATGGATCCAAGACTTTTAAAGCTTTCTGATGTTTTATTAACCTATTCGTTAAAGATTAAAAAGGGAGATAAGCTTTTAATTTCAGGAGGGGAATCCACATTACCTTTAATTAAGGCAGTATATAAAAGGGCAATAGAGCTAGGCGCTTATCCTCAGGTTGACATAGGTGTTGAAGACTTAACTGAAATACTTTTAAAATATGGTTCGGAGGATCAAATTACATATACACCCGAATCTCTAAAAAGAGCCTTTGAAACGGTAGATGCTGTTTTAACTATTTGGGGAGATAAAAATACAAGATTTTTAACTAATGTAGATGCTTCAAAGATGAAGTTAAGATCAAGGGGAAGAAGAGAGCTTATGGAAATATTCCATGAAAGGATGGCAAAGGGAGAATTAAGATGGTGTGGAACTCAGTTCCCAACCCATGCAAATGCGCAGGAAGCCTCCATGTCCCTTTCAGAATATGAGGATTTTGTATATGGTGCAGGATATATATACGAAGAGGATCCAGTTGCAAAGTGGATGAAGATAATGGATGAGCAGCAGAAAATATGCGACTTTTTAAATACAAAAGAAACCTTAAGAATTGTTTCTAAGGATACCGACATTACAATGAGCATAAAGGGCAGAAAATGGATAAATTGCTGTGGTGAGGAGAACTTCCCAGATGGCGAAGTATTTACAAGTCCTATAGAGGACAGCGTAAATGGACATATAAGGTTTAGTTTTCCTGGAATATACGCAGGAAGAGAAATCGAGGATATATATCTTGAATTTAAGGATGGAAAGGTTGTAAATGCAAAGGCAGCAAAGGGAGAGGATCTTCTTTTAGAGCTTCTTGAAACCGATGAGGGTGCAAAATTCCTTGGTGAGGTTGCGGTAGGAACAAATTACGGAATTCAAAAATTTACAAAGAATATGCTATTTGATGAAAAGATAGGTGGAACGGTTCATCTTGCCATTGGAAGGGGCTTCCCGGAAGCTGGAGGACAAAATGTATCTTCAATCCATTGGGATATGCTCTGCGATATGAAGGAAGAAGGTAAAATCTTTGCAGATGGAGAGCTTATATACGAAAAAGGTCAATTTTTAATAAAATAATTTAGTTGCATTTTTTGAAAATATTGATATAATATATTAAAACCGGTGATGGAGAATAGTAGATAAGGTTTAAACTCAAGAGAGCCGGTGGTTGGTGTGAACCGGTGTTTAGCCTTATTGAATCCACTCCAGAGGGTTTGCGAAGAGCAAAACGGATGTGGCCGTTATACCACAAAGAGAGGACCTTATGGTCAATTAGGGTGGCACCGCGAAAGTATAGCCTTTCGTCCCTTTGGGGATGGAAGGCTTTTTATTATATAAAAAACAAGGAGGGAAGAAAATGTTAGATATTAAAAGAATAAGAACAAACCCAGAGGAAGTTAAGGAAGCACTAAAGATTAGGGGAGAGGCCTTCACCCTTGATATGATAGACAAAGTTGTGCAGCTTGATGAAAGAAGAAGAGAGATTCTTGTCGAGGTGGAGGCATTAAAAAACAAAAAGAATACAGATTCGCAGGAGATTGCAAAATTAAAAAGAGAGGGTAAAAACGCAGAACACCTTGTTGCTGAAATGAAGGAGCTTTCTGATAAGATTAAGGAGCTGGATGATGAACTTGCAAAGGTTGAGGAGGAGATTGAATATCTTCTTCTTAGAATTCCAAATATCCCAAATAAAGATGTTCCAAAGGGAGATACTGACGAAGATAATGTTGAGGTTAGAAGATGGGGTGAACCAAGAAAGTTTGAATTTGAACCAAAGGCCCACTGGGATATCGGAGTGAACCTTGGAATACTTGATTTTGAGACGGCATCAAAGGTTACAGGAGCAAGATTTACATTCTATAAAGGTCTTGGTGCAAGGCTTGAAAGAGCTTTAATTAACTTTTTCCTCGATCTTCATACAGAAAAACACGGATATACAGAGGTTTTTCCACCATTTATGGTGAATAGAAAGAGCATGACAGGAACAGGACAGCTTCCTAAGTTTGAAGAGGATGCCTTTAAGGTTTCTGATTTTGACTACTTCTTAATTCCAACTGCAGAAGTTCCTGTTACAAATATGCACATGAATGAAGTATTAGACGGTTCAAAACTTCCTTTAAAATATGCTGCATATTCAGCATGCTTTAGATCAGAGGCAGGTTCAGCAGGAAGGGATACAAGGGGACTTATAAGACAGCATCAATTTAACAAAGTTGAGCTTGTTAAATTTGCTGATCCTGAAAAGAGCTATGAAGAGCTTGAAAGTCTAACAAGGGATGCAGAGGAAGTTCTGCAGCTTCTTGGACTTCCATATAGGGTTGTATTAATCTGTTCAGGTGATTTAGGATTTACAGCAGCTAAAAAGTATGATATAGAGGTTTGGATGCCAAGCTACGGAAGGTATGTAGAAATTTCAAGCTGCTCAAACTTTGAAGACTTCCAAGCAAGAAGAGCTAACATAAGATTTAAGAGGGATCCAAAATCAAAACCAGAATACGTTCATACATTAAACGGTTCTGGAGTTGCAGTAGGCAGAACAGTTGCAGCAATACTTGAAAACTATCAACAAGAGGATGGTTCAGTTATCGTTCCAGAAATATTAAGACCATACATGGGTGGAATAGATATAATAAAGTAGGCTCAAGAGCCTACTTTATTATTGAGTGCCAGGCACTTGACATTTTGACTTTTTGATATTTCCATATACTTACAAAACACATTTACATTTTTACAAATAATTACTTCTTGAAAAATGCCTATTTAGACTGTATACTATCTATTGTGACTTGAGGTGTGGCACATTAAAAATAATTTAATAAAAGATATAAAAAATATGTTGACATAAGTGAATGTAGCTGCTATAATAATTAATGTCCGACACGGAGAGGTGGTCGAGCTGGTTTAAGGCACCGGTCTTGAAAACCGGCGTGGGGGTAACTCCACCGTGGGTTCGAATCCCACCCTCTCCGCCATATTTTATATATTGTGGAGAAGTACTCAAGCTGGCCGAAGAGGCGCCCCTGCTAAGGGCGTAGGTCGGGAAACCGACGCGCGGGTTCAAATCCCGCCTTCTCCGCCAAAGCCGCACAGAGTGCGGCTTTTTGATTAATATGCGCCCGTAGCTCAGCTGGATAGAGTAGCTGACTACGAATCAGTTGGTCGGGGGTTCGAGTCCCTCCGGGCGCACCAAAACCCTGCAAGCTTTATGCTTGTAGGGTTTTTTACTAGTGCCAGGCACTTAAGTTTAAGATTTTGTCTCTATATTAATAGTAAGGGTGGGCAATTATCTAAATGCCCACCCTTGTTAAGTTATTTAAGTAAATAACAAAATTTATTTTTTATTTTGCTATCTTTAGCTTAGTTATTTCATTCCAGTTTTTAGATGTTACATATTCGATAGCGTTAATATCATCTCTAATGTTATCAAGTTTTTCTTTAACCTCGGTTTTAAATTCTGTAAGGTCGGCCACTTGGTCAAATATAGCGTTAACTTTATTGTTTATATTTTTAATATTGCCTTTTACTTCTATGATGTCGTTTTTTATCTCTAAAATGTCGGCTTTAATAGGTTCAAGTTTTTTATCAAGCAGTTCTTCAATTGCAGCCAAAAGATTTTGATTATCCATATAAAAACACCTCCGGAAGTGATATAAATATTATAACACAAAGGGTAAAGGACATAAATAATCACTTAGACTTTTTATTATTCTTCTTATATGATTAATTTTCATAGCTGTAGACTTTTTAACTTCCGATAAAACATAAGAATATATGTAATTCCTCTATCGCTGCGGGTGGTAATGGAATAATCCTAATGCCGGAGCTTTTTAGGTTTTTTAAATATTATAATAGTATTTTTCTTTATTTATGATGTTAAGTATATTTATTATAGTTTTAGGTGATAAACCTTCTTTTAGTTTTTCATTCATTAATGCAAATAACGTCTAAGGGGGGGAATAAGCTTCACATGACAGTTTGTTAGCTTTTAAATGATTATTGATTACTGTTAAATTGAAATATTTAGAGGATTAGGAAGCTTTGCATTACAGATGAGCGCTTTACACAAAACATAGATAATGTAAAACCTGGCCTTGCAGGATTTATGAGTAAGGTAATTAAGGTGTATTGTGATAGGGTAAAGAAGTAATTAGTCTTTTATTAGGAGAAAAGATTTGTTTTATGTGAAATATATTTTAAAAAAATAGTCCTGAACTACTTTTTAGTTTGGGGCTATTTATTTTTAATAAGAAAAATAATTAATAAAATAGAAGGATTTTGAATATTTTGGTAGAATTAATATTATAGAAAAATAAATCAAAAAACCCCTAAAATGTTTTTATACATAGGGGGTTTTTTGAAAACCTCTACATCGCAGAAAAATCAAAGCTTGAGAGGCAATTTTTTTAACATACAATCTGTGTATAAAACTTATTTTAACAGCTAAAAAAAGCGATTTTAAATAGGTTTTCAAAAACCACATTCTCAGGCTAGATTTTTCAATGCCTCCCGAGGGGTGCCGTAGAAATGACCTTGACCTGATTGAAGGGATTATCACATTGGGGCAACATGGAGCATACACTCCTTTGCCCCTATCATGTAGAAATGACCTTGACCTGATTGAAGGGATTATCACTGTCTTGTAGTATTTCGATTGCCTTGATGTTTGCATCGGTAGAAATGACCTTGACCTGATTGAAGGGATTATCACTGTCTTGTAGTATTTCGATTGCCTTGATGTTTGCATCGGTAGAAATGACCTTGACCTGATTGAAGGGATTATCACTAGCCTTCTTGAAGGCAATGGCTATAGGAGCCTTTCTTGACTCGTAGAAATGACCTTGACCTGATTGAAGGGATTATCACACTGTCTTCTTGCTGTTGTCACTTGCAGGCTTAACAGCTAGTAGAAATGACCTTGACCTGATTGAAGGGATTATCACTGTAATTAGTTATATTCTCGAATCTCGGGCCATCTATATCGTAGAAATGACCTTGACCTGATTGAAGGGATTACTATTGCATGAGAAATAAGAAAGGAGGGATTTTTACGAATCTTAATGAAGCAAGGCTGCTTTTAGATAGGTATAATAATGACTTGGCAACATTATATTCTGAGCTTAAAAATAATGTTGTAATTCAAAAAATTAAAGAATTGAATGGGACAGAAGAAGTACTGAGCAACACAAAGAGTTTTGTTGAAATTTATACTAAAATAGTTGAATTAATCAATAATATAAACAAGTTATCTTCAGAAATAAATAAAGCTAATAATGAAATTGAATGCATGCCAGGGGTTACAATTCAAAATGCGCTATCCTCTTTAAAATCTCTTAGAACTTTGCGTTCTAATTTGTCGGCAATATATACATGCAACAGCTTTAAACAAAGAAAATCAGACGTAAATGGTAGTTCTTACTATTTAATTCAAGAATTAAATTTTGATAAAGAATGGCTCCAAAAAGAAATAAATAGAATAAGTGAAGAGATAGATAAATATGAAGCTGCAATATTAAAGGCTAATAATGAAGCTCAGATTGAATTTTGATGTTAACGGTGCACAGCTTCAAATATATACTGCTTACATTCTGTAGGCAGATATATATTTTGAATAGGTATAGTTATGCGATTTAGTTTTTTTAGCACAACTAACAATTTACATGTTATACTTTATTTTCTTAATATTACATTTTACATTTACAGGTTATATTTTTTGTTTTTTTAATTAATTATTTTTCATAACTACCTCAAGTTGTGCACTGTTAATCATATCATACATGTGTTCTGCGGGCGGCATATGTATGATTAACTTTAGCCCGCAATTTTATATTTTCAACTTATAGTTAAAGTTTTAAAATATCAATATAGAAAGGACATTGACATGCCACATATAATCTACAATGGACAAAGGATTGATTATAAAGTATCTAAAAAGGGAAAAAAGATGATAACTATTAGAGTAAATGAAAAAGGGGAGGTTATTGTAACTGCTCCTCCTTTTGCAGATGATGATTTTATTCGTATGTTTGTTGAAAAGGGTGCAAATTTAATTTTAGAAAAGTTAAAGGAGCTTGGGAAAAATAAAAAGGATGAAAAGAAGAAAGAATTTACAACGGGAAAAAGGCTGCCCTTTTTAGGAAGTGAACTTACTCTAAAGGTTATTGTGGATGATGTGGATAAAATAAGAGCATATAAAAAGGATTGTGAATTAATCGTTTGTGTTCCTAAGCTTTTAGATAAAACTGAAAGACAGCAGCATATTAATGATATAATCATAAAATGGTATAAAGAACAGGCAAAGAAAATATTTAAGATAAGGCTTGATTATTACAGCCGAAAATATGGATTTGAATATAAAAGGATGGCTGTAAAGGAACAAAGGACAAGATGGGGAAGCTGCTCAACTAAGGGGAATATAAACTTAAATTGGAGGCTTTTGTTTGCACCGATCGATGTTATAGATCATGTAATAATTCATGAGCTTTGTCATCTAAAACATCACAATCACTCAAAATCCTTTTGGAATGAAATAAAATCTATAGATCCCGATTACGAAAGTAAAAAGAAGTGGCTGAAGGAAAATGAAAAGTTGATATTTTCAATAATTTAGGGTAGGAGAAATCCTACCCTATTATTTTAAAATAAATATTTATAATGTTTACATTAATTGCTATAATATGTTTATAAAATTTTTATAGGAGGATATAAAGATGGGGTTTTTTAAGGATTTGTTTGATTTGGATGCATATGATTTAGAAGACGCTTTTAGAGATTTGTTTGGTCCGCGTAAAAGAACAATATTAGATGATTTCAATGAAGTTGTAATTGAACCTATAAGAGAAGAGTTGAATGATATTAAAGAAGAAATAAAAAGTAGCAATCAAAGGGTAAAAAATGAATTTAAGAAAAAGTGTAAGGAAATTTCCCCAGAATTAGGTGAAGCTGTAGAAAAACTTGACAGGACAGCAATTACAATACGTAATCATATTGAAGCAAGTTCCTCTAGATCTGCAAAATATTTAAGAAAAAGAGTTAAGTCTATAAATCAACTAAAAGAGGGAGACCATTTATTTGTTGATGGGAAAATAGGTCCTGATATATATACTCACCATGGCTTATATGTAGGTGATGGTTATGTAATTCACTATGATAATGGGCTTGTGTGTGAAGTAACATATGAAGAATTTGCTAGTGGTAGAAAAGTATATGTATTAGATAGCCCTATTATATATTCAAGGGAAACCGTTGTTTATAGGGCTAGGATGAGATTGGGTGAAAACAAGTATGATTTATTTTTTAACAATTGTGAGCATTTTGTAAGATGGTGTAGAGGAAGCGATGAATGGGAAATAAATAGAGATTAATTAGGAGGCAATTTTATGATACCATTAAGAGATGCAAATCCCAGCAGAAAAAAGCCAGTGGTTACCTTTCTTATTATATTTGTCAATCTAGTAATATTTATTTTTGAAACTTCTATGCCGCATTATCTTTTAGAGGATTTTTTAAAGGTGTTCGGCTTTATTCCTTTAATGCTAACTAAGTCCCTTTTGGGAGTTTTGAGTGGCAATATAGAGATTTATATCTTGCCTATATTTACAAGCATGTTTCTGCACGGAAGCTGGACTCATCTTATTAGCAACATGTGGGCCCTTTGGCTATTTGGTGATAATGTTGAGGATAGGATGGGGCATTTTAAGTTTTTAATCTTTTATCTAATAAGCGGTTTTATCGCAGCACTTGTTCATTATTTATTTAATTTTAACTCGCCGGTTGTGACTATTGGAGCCTCGGGTGCCATTGCCGGAGTTATGGGAGCTTATTTTATAATGTTCCCCTTTGCAAGGATAACAACTTTAATTCCGCTACTTTGGATTCCATTTTTCGTAGACATTCCATCTTTTATATATATAGGCCTTTGGTTTATATCCCAAATTTCAAACGGGGTTCTTACGTTGATAGGTCCTTTATATGGAGCAGGCATTGCATGGTGGGCTCATATAGGTGGATTTTTATATGGTGCATATGTGGCACCTAAATATAAAAGAAAAAGATATTATGGTTATATGAACAACTATTACGGCTTTTTCAGTTGAATTTTTTAGATTTCTATAGTAGAATATTAATGCATAAAAAAAGTAGCCTTTTGGCTACTTTTTATCTTGAAAAGTTTCTTTTTTCAAGCTTTTTTGCTCTTCTACATTCTGGGCATCTTTTTGGTTCGTTTTCGAATCCCTTTTCTTTGTAGAATTCTTGTTCTCCTTGTGTGAAGATGAATTCCTTACCACAATCTTTGCAAATTAAGTTCTTATCCATAATTCTCATTCCTCCTGGGAAAATAATTTGATTCAAAGACCCTACGCCCATTCCCAAAGAGGAATGCTAGTGACCTTTTGAATACTATATAACTATAACATATTAATGTATAAATAGCAAGCATTATTTTAAATTATTTGTAGAATAATTTTTCACAAAGCAGTATAATGATAATGGGGTTACATAGAAGGAGGTGGTATGATGGAGGGTGGCCCTTATCCTAGTATTATTTACAATTTAATAGAAACAATAAATGGTAGGGGAACTACTGCTTCATCCATACTGCCTTATGTAGTTCTCCTGCCAAAAGGGGAGGAGGACGAGTTATGGAAAGGGTTAAAGGATGCTTTGTAAGCTATATTTTAAACGCACCAGTTTACGACCAAAACGATATTTACCTTGGTAAAGTTATTGATATTATTGTAACATCCGATGAGCATCTCCCACAGGTTGAGGGAATAAAGCTTAAAAATAGAAACAATGTAAAGGAAATCGCTTTTAAGAGCTTAAATATTTTTAAAGACAACAAAGGATACAAGGTTATTGTTGAAAACTATTATGAATACAAAAAGGAAAAGAATTACTACTCCCTATCAAACGATATTTTGGATAAGCAGATTGTAGATATTAATGGGAAGAGGGTTGTAAGGGTTAACGACCTAAGGCTTGCTGAAATAGGAGATGGATATAAGGTTGTGGCGGTTGATATAGGCTTTAGAGGTCTTTTAAGAAGGCTTGGAGTGTTAGAACCTTGTGAGTTTGTGCTTTCAAAGTTTGGCAGAAGGCTCAGCAACAACCTAATCATTTGGGATAACGTTGAACCAATTCAAGGTCAGATAGACAGAATAACCTTATCTATGCCCTATAAAAAGTTAAAATCCCTGCACCCCGCTGATATTGCAGATATTTTGGAGGAACTTGATGCAAGATATAGAAGCGATATATTTAAAACCTTTGATGCAAGGCTTGCTGCAAATACCCTTGAAGAGTTTGAGGATGAATATCAAACAGATCTTGTTGAAAACATCGATGCAAGCTATGCAAAGGAGATATTCGACAACATGCCTAACGATGAGATTGCAGATATTCTAGAGGATGTAGACGAAGAGCATGTTGAAAAGATACTTGAAAAGATGGATAAAGAGGATGCAGAGGAGATAAAAGAGCTTCTTGATTATGACGAAGATACCGTAGGAAGCATAATGACCACTGACTACATTGCCTTTAATGAAAATGAGACGGTGGATGGAGTTATAAGAAACCTTAGGGAGACAAAGCCAAGTTCAGAAATTGCCTATTATCTTTATGTTATAGACGATGCTGGAAGGCTTGTTGGCGTGGTATCTTTAAGAGATCTTATAGTAGCAGATGGGGATGCAAAGCTAAAGGATATCATGAGAAAGAATGTAATTTATGTATTAGATGAGGATAACCTTGATGATCTTACGGAGCTTGTTACAAAATATGAGCTTCTTGCAGTTCCTGTTGTTGATAAGGATAGGGTCCTAGTTGGTATGGCAATTCTTAACGATATAGTTGACGAAGTTCTTCTGCCAAGGTGGAAGAAAATATTAAGAAGGTCAGCATAGGAGGACATCATGAGGATAAAGAGCAAAAGATTAAAAAATATAATTTTCATTTTAAGCGTTATAGGACCTGGCCTTATCACAGTTAATGCAGGAAATGATGCCGGAGGAATTGCAACCTATGCAGCGGTAGGAGCTCATTTTGGCTATAAAATGCTGTGGGGATTATTGCTTATTACCTTCAGCCTTGCGGTAATTCAAGAGATGAATGCAAGAATGGCTGTTGTAACAGGAAAGGGATTAGCTGACCTTATAAGGGAGCAGTTTGGTGTAAAGCTTGCCTTTTTTGCAATGCTAACCCTTTTCATTGCAAACTTTGGAGTATGCGTTGGAGATTTTGCAGGAATTGCAGCCAGCATGGAGCTGTTTGGGGTAAGTAAATTTATATCCGTTCCATTAGTTGCAGCCCTTACTTTATTCATCATTACAAGGGGTTCCTATTCTAAGATTGAAAAGGTGTTTTTAGCCTTTACCTTTGTTTTCTTTTCGTATATCATAACTGCATTTATCGTAAAACCGGATTGGAATTATGTATTTAAACAGATGATAACTCCCCAGATAGAGTTTAACAAGGAATTTATCTTAACCTTCATTGGAATGATAGGAACGACAATAACTCCCTATATGCAGTTTTATCTTCAATCTTCAATCGTAGATAAAGGCCTTAGCGTTGAGGATTACAAATATGAAAAGCTTGACGTTTACCTTTCAGCCTTTTGGGGGGATTTGGTTTCATTTTTTATAATAGTAACGACAGCAGTGACTTTATACAAAAATGGAATAAGAATAGAAAGTGCAAATGAGGCGGCCCTTGCCTTAAAGCCTTTAGCAGGGCAATATGCTTCAGCTTTGTTTGGACTAGGTCTGTTTGGTGCCTCGGCCCTTGCAATTGCAATAATCCCCCTATCGACTACCTATGCTATATGTGAAGCCTTTGGATTTGAGAGGGGACTTGACAACGACTTTAAAGAAGCACCGATCTTTTATGGAATATTTGCAGGTATGATTATATTAAGCGCTCTAATAGTTTTAATGCCTAAGTTGTCCTTAGTTTCAATAATGCTTGCAACCCAGCAGCTTGCGGGTATATTATCCCCAATAATCCTTATATTTATGGTGCTTTTAACAAATAAAAAGGCTGTAATGGGGAAATATACCAACAGCAGGGTCCAAAATATAATAATTTGGCTTACGGTGGTATTTATAATAGTCCTTTCAATAATAATTTTCCTATCACCAATAATTGAAAAAATCATATAACCCCACGAAGGATCTACCTTGTGGGGTTATATGATTTTTCTTCGAGGTTTATTTATTTTTTTATAAGAGTTATATTATCCAGATACACTTCGTGATTACCTATAATATTTGCGTCACCGATTTTGCCAAGGGCAAACACAATGTGGGCAACCTCATCGGTCTCAGAGTTCATGGTAAAAACAAAGTTAAAACGTCGCATTTCAGGGGTTAAAGTAATTGTTTGTGGTCCGAAATATTTTGCATAATCTCCACCATTTCTTTCTATCATGACCTGAATATCTCTTATAACTGACGACCTTGCATCAAAGGAAAGTTCGTAGGTTTCGCCTTTTAGTATGCTCAAATTAGATTGTGCAATTTGGGTTGACCAGAATTGTGGCCCTTCATAATAGATAGTTACTTTCATTTCTCCATTTTCCACTGCAGCAACTGAATAAGCACCATCCCAATCTGCCTTAAAATGTATCCAATATTCACTGCCAAGGTCAAAATTGCCGTTTTTAATTAGATTTGAAGAAGTATCGTCGTTTTCTGAAACAATTCCATATATAAATTTGAAGTAATTAAGATTAAATCCGCCCTTATTAGCATATATCCTTAAAATTTGTTCCCCCTCTTGTAGTTCAACAGTAGTTTTTACAGTAGTATAAGTATCCCAACTGCCTGTATATTTTAGGTCTGTTGAGGAAAGTATTCTGCCATTTGATATTATATCTATTTTACCTATTTTATCTGAAAAACCTCCTGAAACCCTAAAAAATACTGTATATATTCCTGACTTTTTAACGTTTATAATGTAATCCATCCAATCCCCATCGTCTATATATCCAACAGTCTCTCCCCCACCAATGTCTGAACAAGGTCCAACCAAAACTCCGAACATCTGATGATAGTTTTCGGCCTCGATGATCGCCTCCTTAGTATCATCTATAACCACTGGTTTAGCTTTTTTCTTTAAGAATATATTATCTAAATAGACATCCTTTGGGTCGTTTCCAAATAGGAATTGAAGAACATAAGGATTATCAGAGCTATCTTCTGTTGAAAATTCAAAACTGTATTTTTCCATTTCTCTAGTTAATGTTAATGATTTTGTAATATATTTATCGTTAGATTTAATGCTTACAATTAATGGCCTTGGTTGGCTGCTCCTTGCGTTAAAGGATAGGATATAAGTTTCATTTGAGGGTAATTTTATTCCTTCCTGATAAAGTCTTATATCATCAGGTGATTTGCCATTATTTTTAATATTTACATAAACCTCACGATTATCAGTTGAAATTATAGCCTTAGCCCTATTAGACACTTCAAATTTCCAGAATCCCAATCTTTCTTTACCTTGATCAAAGGTTCCGTTGTATATATAGTTTCCTGACTTAAGAGGTTCCCTATTTTGGTTAGGGTCGCTGTTTATATTATCAGAGATTTTTATTAATTTTACGTTATCCAAATATACAATTCCATCGTCTTTCCCAATATTAAAATCAAGTCTTGCAAAGGGGTCAGCCTCATTTTTCATTGTGAATTCATACGAATAGTTTTTCATTTCTGTAGTTAAATTAATCACAGTGTCACCAGAGTAGCTAATCCAAGAGCCACCCACCATAGTAACTTTACTTATTATACTTCTTGGTTTTGATGCCTTTGCGTCAAAGGATACCCTATATTTAGCACCTTTTTCTATAAATATTGGTTCTTGGGTAAGCTGAACCGAATAGGTTTCTGATCCAGGATTAAGGATTTCAGCTTTAAAAATACCGTCTTCGATAGAAGGAATAGCTTCTCCGCCGAGTAAAGTGTTAAAGCGCCAGTATGAACTTCCATCAACTCCATCAATTCTATCTACGCCCTCAACATCTTTATCAAATGTTCCATTGTAAATATAATTTCCATCTTCAAGGGTAGGTCTTACAGTATTATAATCGTAGTTAATCTGGGGGTATTCACCTTTGTATTCATATACTCGAACATAGTCTATAACAAAGCTTTTGGGGAAAATGCTATCATCTTTGGGGTTACCAGGAAGGTTACCGCCAACAGCTAAATTGATTTGAAGATAAAAATCCCTATCAAAAGGTGCTGGATAAGTATATGAATCAGCCTCATTAAGATTTCTACTATACCAATGTCTTTGAACTTGATATAGATTACCATCGACATACCATCGGAATTCTCCTGGTAACCATTCAAGCTCAAAGGTGTGGAAGTCATCTGAAAATTTTTTGCCATCAGGTAGGTAGTAGTCTTTACCTGTATATTTCCAAGGATTGCCGTAGTGAAGAGTTCCAAAGACTTTGTTTGGTTCACTTCCTATGTTTTCCATAATATCTATTTCGCCACATGAAGGCCACCCACCATATATATCCATATCAGAAGGCATCATCCAAATTGCAGGCCATAATCCTTGACCTTCTGGAAGTTTAGCTCTTATTTCGAACTTCCCGTAGGTCCATTCACCTTTGCCGTGGGTTGTTAATTTAGCAGATGTATATTTATTTCCACCATAGTCCTCACGTCTTGCTGTAATTATCAATGTTCCGTTTTCAACCCTTGCATTTTCTGGTCTTGACGTGTAGTATTGTAGTTCGTTATTACCAAAACCTCCTCCCCCCTCAACAAAATTCCATTTACTTTTATCAATGCTATCACCATCAAACTCATCGCTCCATACCAGCTTCCAATTAGCATTGATATTTTTGCTTGATGTAGAGTTTTTTGATGCATTCACTCTTATAGAGTAAATTAAAAAAATCATGCAAAGAAGAACTGCAGATGAGGTTATAAGTATTTTTTTCACTAATATTCCCCCCTCTATTGTTTTACTTAATATTAATTATAACCTTTGACCTTTTAATTCATAGATTTTACATTTAGGAAATGGTAGCATTATTTTAGAATCAATCATACCTAAAAATAAAACACCAAGAACAAAAATTAATACCTTATAAAAATGGACAGGCTTTTTGTAAAATAATAATATAAATTATGGAAAATTTTCAAATTGATACATGGGGGACAGTGAAGTTATGAATCTATTTTTAAGTCCTAACAGAATTTTGAAGAAAAACGAAAATTACAAAAAAATATTTCGAGTATTATTGGCGCAAAGATATTTGCAAATAATGGTTATTTTAGGTGTCATATGGATGATTGTTTTTAATTTCCTACCCATGTATGGAATTATCATTGCCTTTAAAAAATACAACATTATAAAGCCAATATCTGCTGCACCATGGGTAGGGTTGCAATATTTCAAGGAATTTTTAACTGACCCTGAATTTTTTAATGCAGTAAAAAACACATTGGGAATTAGCACTTTAAAGATATTGATAGGATTTCCACTTCCTATTATATTTGCTTTGTTTTTGAATGAGCTGACATCATTAAAATTTAAAAAGTTTGTTCAAACAGTTTCATATTTACCACATTTTTTATCTTGGGTTGTTCTTGGTGGAATATTAACTACTTGGCTTTCTGATGTTGGGATTATAAACGAAATTCTAGTTAAACTAAAATTAATTGATCAACCTATTAATTTTTTAGCGGAACCTAAATATTTCTGGATGATAGTTATAATTTCAGATATATGGAAGGAACTTGGTTGGTCAGCAATTATCTATTTAGCCGCAATAGCAAGCGTTGATCCGGAAATGTATGAGGCAGCAACGATAGATGGTGCAGGAAGGTTACAAAAGATGTGGTTTATAACCCTCCCGGCAATCAAACCTACAGTAACTATATTATTTATATTAACTGTAAGCGGAATTTTAAATTCAAACTTTGACCAAATACTAGTTCTTAGAAATCCTCTTAATGCCAGTGCCAGTGATGTTATAGATATATTTGTATATAGAATGGGTCTACACCTTGGAAGATATTCATATGCAACGGCAGTTGGATTAGTCAAGTCAATAATAGCATTGCTACTCTTATTATCTGCTAATTTTGTATCAAAGAAACTAAATAATACTTCGCTATTTTAGAGGTGATTCAATGAAAATCAGCATATTAAAACGAAGGACATTGGGAGAAAAAATATTTGATACTGTAAATGTTATTATAATGCTTATAATTTGCTTTATAACCCTATATCCTATTTGGTATGTTTTAGTAAATTCTTTCAACGATGGCATGGATGCTATGAGGGGAGGAATATATTGGTGGCCCAGAAAATTTAGTCTTGACAGTTATAAAGCCGTTTTTTCAAGTCCAGGCATATTAAAAGCTCTGGGGATTACTGTTGCTAAAACTGTAATTGGAACTTTCCTACATGTTTTTTTTACAGCTATGGTTGCCTATGCATTGTCAAAGAAGGAGTTATTAGGAAGAAAGTTTTATATGACTTTAGGAATTATAACATTGTTTTTTAGCGGAGGACTAATTCCATATTATTTACTATTAAGAAACTTAGGATTTCTTGATAAGTTTATAGTTTACATAATTCCTGCGATGTTCAGTTTTTACGATGCAATAATATTTATAGCTTTTTTTAGAGAAATTCCTTCAAGCCTTGAAGAAGCAGCTAAAATAGATGGGGCAAATGACTTTTTAATATTTTTAAAAGTTATATTACCGGTTTCGCTGCCTGTTATAGCTACAATAGCTCTTTATCATGGAGTTTATCAATGGAATGATTACTTTACAGGTATGATATTTATAAATGATCCCGATCTTCAACCCATTCAAACTTACCTTTATAGGATTGTTGCCCAGGTAGGTTCTAATACAGCTATGCAGGCAGCACCGGGAGGTATAATAACAAGGACAGTTACAAGTCAATCTATAAAGCTTGCAACTATGGTAGTTACAACCTTTCCAATAGTTTGCGTTTATCCATTTTTACAAAAATATTTTGTAAAGGGAATGTTGATAGGATCCATAAAAGGTTAAGAAGAATATAATCTTCGCCTGACCGAAGATTATAAAATAAAATTATAGAGGGGGATGGTCATGAATAAAAAAATTTTATCAAAACTGACTGCACTTTTACTACTTATGGTAATGACTGTATCTAGCTTTGCAGGGTGCAGTAAAAAAACATCTAATTCAACCGATAATGAAAAAGTTTCGACAGTAAGCGAAGATGAACCAGGATGGAAAAAGGACGTAGATAAACCGATTACATTTGATTGGTATATAAACTTTTCCTGGTTCCCGAATAAATGGGGGGTTGATCTTACTTCGCAATATGTAACTAAAAAGACAGGAGTAAACATAAATTTTATAGTTCCAGCTGGAAATGAAAACGAAAAGCTTAATGCAATGATAGCTTCGGGTAAACTCCCAGACTTTATAACCCTTGGATGGTGGGAGGATGCTGTCCAAAAAATGATAGATGGTGGGCTTGTTCTACCGCTTGATGAACTAGCAAAACAATATGACCCATATTTCTTTAAAGTTGCAGATCCTATGAAGCTTGCATGGTATACAAAGGAAGATGGACATGTTTATGGATATCCTAATGCATCATCATCACCAAAGGATTTTGAGAGATATAAGGAGTTGAAACCATCAAATCAGACATTCCTTGTAAGAAAAGATATATATGAGGCGCTAGGCAAACCAGATATGAGAACCCCTGAAGGTTTTCTTAATGCATTAAAGGCTGCGAAGGAAAAATTCCCAACTGTTAATGGACAGCCTCTAATCCCATTTGGTTTACACGAATTTACCGATACAGGAAATTATTCACTAGAGTCATACCTCCAAAATTTCCTTGCAATACCTATGGAAAAAGACGGGAAATTATATGATAGGCTAACTGATCCGGAATATATAAGATGGCTAAAAACATTAAGAAAGGCAAATGAAATGGGACTTCTTGCTAAAGATATATTTGTAGATAAAAGGGCACAAATGGAAGAAAAGATAGCCCAAGGCAGATATTTTGCTATGCTTTACCAGAGAAGCGATATGGCAGCACAGCAGCAGGCCCTTTATGCAAAGGATAAGAATTCGATTTATATAGCAGTAGATGGACCGGCAAACTCAAATCTTGATCCACCAACATTAGCAGGTGATGGAATTGCAGGTTGGACAATTACTTTAATTTCAAAGGATGTTAAGGATAAAGCAAGGGCGATAAGATTTTTAAGTTATCTAATTAGCGAAGAGGGACAGAAGGATTTATATCTTGGCGAACAGGGTGTGACCTATGATATTATAGATGGAAAAGAACAATTCAAGCCAGAAGTATTAGACCTTCTTAACAAAGATAGAGCAGCATTTGATAAAAAGTATGGTGCATCCTATACCTTCTGGATGCTCATGGATACTAACATGATGCTTAAGTGGCAGCCACCAACTGCAGAACCTTTTAAGCAGATGGAAGATTGGACTAAAGGAAAAACAGTAAGCTTTGCCGCCTTTGATGGGATTAATCCAACGGGTGATTCGGAAGAAGGTATTGCGGCTAATAGAATTGCACAAGAATGGGGAAAAACGCTTCCAAGACTTTTATTAGCAAAATCGGATGAGGAATTTGATAAGATATTTAATGAATTCCTGAAAAAGAGAAAAGAATATGGCTATGATAAGGTATTACAGTATCAGCAAAAGAAGTATGAGGAAAATAAGAAAAAATTAGAAGGCGCTAATTAAATATAAAAATATGGATAAAAACCCAGAATTTCTGGGTTTTTATCCATATTTATAATAGGGATTTCTTTTATTTTTATTATGACTTATAATATATAATAAAAAGTGCTGGAAGTGGTGGGATTTTGAAAAAAATCAAAAAATTATTAGGAAATCAAAAAATAAAAAAAGCCCTATTAAGGATAGAAAATATGTCCCTTCAAAAAAAATTAGTCTTATCTTATATACTAATAATTTTGATACCAATTATAACTTTTTCTCTATATATATTTAAACAATTTAAGGACAGCGCTATAAAAAATATGATAAAGGAAAATGAATATCTGCTTGAGATGGAAAAAATCACTATATCTAAAAACATATATTCTATGGAAAATGCAGCTCAAATGGTCGTATCTGATAAAAAATTTATTAATTTTATTAAAGATAGAAATGAATACACAACAGAAGAGCTTTTGGATTTTAATTATAATAGCATAATGAATATAGTTAAAATACAAAACAATAATCCTAATATTGAACATATTAGGTTTTATGTTGATAATAACAATATCAATGAAATATGGCCTGTTGTTTTTAGCGAAAATAGAATTAAGAATAAACCTTGGTATAATGAAGTTAAAAGACTAAAGGGAATGGTATTATGGAAATTTGAAGAAATCGATCAGGATATAGTAGATAGGCAATATAAGTATATATATGAAAATTCAGCAAAGATAATGCTTTTGAGGGAAATAAGTTATCCAGAGGGAGAACACCTCGGAATAATTGAGGTGGATATGCTACTTAAAAACTTCTTACCCAAAATGTATGCAGAATTATCTAATCAACGTTCGCAGATGTTTTTTATTGATAGTAAAGGAAACCTTTATACCAACATAAACAATGATTTTTTAAAAAGGAATAAACTTAGTTTGGAAAATATAAAGGAACAGTTTTATAAATATAAAAACAATGATAGAGGTAGCTTTTTCCTTGAAAATCAAAATAATAATATCTTGGCTATATATACATATATAGAAGCTATAGATTCATATGTTATTTCGCTAATTTCCCTACAGGATATTTTTACAAATATCTCAAGGACAAGAAATATTATTATATTGACTATCATATTCTTGATTATAATACTATCGATAATAACAAACCTAATAAATACCATTATACTAAAAAAATTAAATATGCTGATATATTCTATGAAAAAGATTAGACAAGGGGATTTTAACATTGATGTTAGTGTTAGAGGTGACGATGAAATAGGAGAACTAGCACATCATATAAGAAGACTGCTAGTAAAGATTAATGAACTTATAACTGATGCTGTAAATAAAAAAATAGTATCGAAGGAAGCAGAACTTAGAGCCCTAAGGACGCAAATCGATTCTCATTTTTTATATAATACGTTGGAAAATATTAAGATGCTTGCAGAAATAGAAGGACAATTTGAAATATCCGATGCATTAACTTCCTTAGGGAAAATGATGAGATATAACATGAAATGGGCAAGTGAATATGTTACATTAAGGGAAGAAATAGACCATATTAAAAACTATACATCCCTTATGAACATAAGATTTGATAATAAAATAAAATTAATCATAAATATAGATTCATATCTTCTTGAGCAGGAAGTTTTGAAATTATCTATTCAGCCTATAATAGAGAACTCGATAAGCCATGGAATAAAGGATAAACTTGACAAAGAATTAGGAATTATTGAAATTAAAGCATCAATTGATGGAAATACGATGATTATAGAAATTACTGATAATGGAAAGGGAATGAGTCCTGAAGAAGTTGAAAAGTTGAATTACAAAATAAACCTTGAAGATGAAGAATTCAATAAAAATCTCCTAAATAAATATGAAGGTCAAGAAACAGTTAAAAGAGGAAATGGAATTGGCCTTAGGATTGTAAATCAAAGAATAAAACTTTATTATGGAGATGATTATGGCCTCCAAATATCAAGCAAAAAAGGAGAATATACAAAGGTCATTTTAAAGCTGCCTTATTTGATCGTTAATGGAGGTATTAGTAAGTATGCGTAATATTCTCATTCTCGATGATGAAAAAAACATAAGATTAGGTTTAAAGGCCATGATTGAACGAAAATATTTAACCTATTATAATTTATATTTAGCGTCAACTGTCAAGGAGGCACTTATTTATTTTGATAATAATAAAATAGATATAGTAATTACTGATATTCGTATGCCTGATGAAGACGGAATTGCTTTTATGAAAAAGCTTAAGGAAAGAAACATTAAAACAAACATAATTGTTTTAAGTGGATATGATGATTTTAATTATGCTGTTGAATCTTTAAGATATGGGGCGAAAGATTATTTGTTGAAGCCTATAAATAGAGAGGAATTATATAAAACTATTGACAAAATTGAAGAAAACATTAAACAAAATGAATATATTGAAAATCAAAGTTCTTCAGAAGAATTTGAAGAATTTAGAGCTGCACAGTTAAATTATATATTTTTAAATTCACATATAAATGAAGAGGACATAGAAAAGATATGCAGCAAAATTAAAATGGATATTTTTGATAAAGGCTACTATGTTGGTGTTATAAATAACAAAAGATATTCCAAACGCATAAATGGTAAGGAATTATTTGGAATAATCAAGGATACTATAAAAGAATATGAAAAAACAGTTAACGAGAAAATAATTATTTTAACAGATGGTATTGGAAATATTGTAATAATAGGAGAGGAATTTGAAGTTTTTAAATGTTTAGAATCGAAAATATCTACAAAAAACCATATGGTTTATGCAATAGGATTAAGCGAAAAGCAGTTTAATATAAATAAGATAAGGGAAGGATATTTACAGGCTATAGAAGCATTAAAATATACATTTTTATATAATAATCATCATCTTTTAAGCTTTTCAAGTATAAAGGATAAACTTAAAAATTATGAGCTTCCCATTGATAAAATTAAAAAAATTAGCAATATGATTGGAACGGACAGGGAAAATGAGATTAGAGGAATTTTAAAAGAGGTCTTAGATATTAAAGAAATTACAAAGTATGATATTTCTTATTTAGAAGGAATTAATAAAGCAATAAATGAATTTATATTTAGCAGTGCTATTAAGAAATTAGATGGCGATACTTTAAACAAAGTAAGGGGTATAAATAAAATAGGTGATATTTTTAATTATGAAAATTTTATTGAATATTTTCATGCTGTAGAGGAGTTAATTATATGCCTAAACGATTATACAAAACAGATAATGTCTATTTATGCGGATAACCCGGAAATGAAAAGGGCAGTTCAATACATACACGAAAATTTTAATAGAGATATTAATATGGCCATGGTATCAAATTATGTTTCATTAAATTATTCTTATTTTAGCCAAGCTTTTAAGGAGTATACTGGGTATAATTTTGTAGATTATTTGAAGAAGATACGAATAGAAAAGGCAAAGGAACTACTTGAAAACTTTGATTATAAAATTTATGAAGTGGGTGAAATGGTGGGATATAAAAATTCAAAGCAATTTGCTAAAACCTTTAGAGAGATGGAAGGTATTTCACCAATTGAATATAGAAACAGATTAATAATGAGATAATAAAGTATCCAAAGGATATAGAAATAATATAACCCTACATTTTAAGGGCTAGTAAATAAACTTTAACATTCTTCTAGCTAAATATGATTTCTTAAACAAAGAATTTAAAAAACTTGACATCCTGCTCCTCTACAATGATGAGTTAAAAGAAGACACTTTTTAGAATAATGATTTTACAAGTTCTCTAAAGTTTCATCTTCTTTCTGTTCATTATGCAAAAATTTAAGAAGAAAATCCTAATAATCCGCTGGGCTCTTGCAAAAACCAACCTTTTTAAAGCTGTTACTCAACTTAATTTCAATTATATATAACTCCTTGGAAGTTAGCAAAAACACTCATCTGAAAGATTTACCTTCCTCAATTATTGACAAAGAGCCAATTAATATAGGTGGGCATTTGAGTAATTTGCCCACCCCAACTATAGACATAGGGCTGAAACTAATGTGCTAAATTTTTTGCATTTATTTTATATTATATAGTCGAGTTTATAAGTTCATTAAAGAACCTACTCAAAATTTTAACTAATATAAATCTCAAAACCAAAATCTGAACCATCAATATTAAATACATAATTTCAATTGGAAATATCAAATAATCCGCGCTAAAAGCACTTTTAAATATATTTATTATATATGTAAATGGTAATAAAAGGGCCACTATTTTAAATCCTGATTTGAGTAATCTATAAGGCATATAGCATGCAGAAAATATCAATAGAATACTAATCAGAAGTGAACTGTAAGCAAATCTTTTTGTTTTAAGAGTAAAGGCCGCTAAAAGCCCACTAATAATCGATGATATAGCAATTATTATTACGATAAAGATTGCTGCATTTAATAGGGCATATGAAGAAATTTTTATATAAATTATTCCATAAACATTCATTAAAATTAATACAAAAACATACTGAATTAAATAGATGAAAAAATAAAAAACCGTTTGAGCTAAAATATACTCAAATATCTGAACATTAGCTATTCTAAAATTTGACATTTTGCCACTTATAATTTCTTGATAAAGTTCATAGTTTGCAGCAATAACGGTGTTACTTATTATTCCTGCAATAATTATAGTTAAAAGGGTAAACCTTAGATTTTCTATGTCATTTGATTGAGCCAATGCAAAATAATAAAATGGAACTACACTTAGATAAATTCTTAAAGTGTTTAATAATAATTCCTTCCAATTTCTTTTATAAAAAAATATATTTTTCATTAGAATGCTAATCATAAAATCCCCCAGCCACAATATATTTTTTTATACTTTTTTCTGTATTCCATATTGCAAATGCCATCATACTTACAAATATTAAAATTGATAGTTCAATGTTAATAATATTTCCTTCTGAAAAGCTAATAACATAAGTTATTGGTATTAGCTGCGAAATACTTCTTAAAAATTTTGGAAATACGCTTATAGGATATAAAACGCCACTTATTATATAAACTATATCCATTCCAAAGTTAAAGCTGTGAAAATAATTTTTTGTTTTTAAGTGAACAGCAAGCATTATATTGCTTACTATAACATTGTTGATAAAAACAAATATAGCACAAATTATAGCAAATAAAAAATCTATATTTAAGTGGAATATAACATCATAACAATACAGTGTTATGAGTAAGGATGGAATATATAAAATATTTACTGCTACTGTTTGGTAAAAATTATATCTATGTAAGCTAATTTTAGAAAGTAATACATCATGTATTTTTTCACTGCCAAAGAACTCCATTCTCCTTGAAATTATCTCAAATATTGTAAAATAAAAGCATGACCACAAACACATCTTTAAAATTATATTTTTATCTATATTTTGAGCTATTACACTGTTTAATAAAATCACTGGAAGAATCGAATTTATAGGTGCAATTAATAATAATTTAATTATGTTCCACTTGTTTCGTAGAAGACTTTTAAACATAAGATATATAATCATTTAGTGTCCCCCAATCCATCCTTATACAATTCATAGAAAAAAATATCTTCTAATTGTATAGGTCTTTCAGTAAATGACTTTATTTGAAACTTTGAGATAAAATCTTCTATGCTTTCTATCCTCTCCATTATTAAACCTGTGCTATTATCATTCTGCTCAAAAACAATATATTTTTTTATCCCATAATCCCTGAGCTTTTTATGCATTTTATAAGTATCTTCTTTGGATAATCTAATTTCTACAACTTCTTTATAGAATTCTTTAAAAATAGTATCCATATAACTATCCTTTATGATGCGTCCTTTATTTAGAAAAATAACTCTAGTGCAAAGCCTTTGAACTTCATTCATAATGTGTGAACTTATTAAAATAGTTATATTCATTTCTTTAGCAAGTGTGTCCAATAAATTATGAACATCGGCTTTAGATATAGGATCCAATCCACTAGTAGGCTCATCTAATATTAAAAATTGAACTTCCAATAAAATAACCCTTATTATATTAAGTTTCTGTTTCATTCCTGTAGATAAACTTTTAACTAGTGTATTTTCTCTGCCTTCCAAATCAAATTTTTTTAACAAACTTAAGATGTTCTCTTTATTTTTTTTAATTTTATGCATCCTCAAGAAAAAATATAAATTTTCCATAACCGTTAAATCATCATATAATTGGTTTGAATTTAAAATAAGACCAACTTTAGGAATTTTCCCTTTTCCTTTATAGATATCCTCACCCAAAACTTTTACTTCTTCATATTCCGTAGGTTTTAAAAGACCACTTAAAATTTTTATTAACGTTGTTTTGCCAGCTCCATTAGGACCAACAAGTCCCACTATTTCTCCATTTTTAATTTGTAAATTGATATTTTCCAAACTAAAGAAATTATTTTTTTCATATTTTTTACTACAATTTCTAACATTAACAATATTCACTCTATAGCACCTCCAATTGGGTCAAAATATTCATTATTATTACTTAACATATTTTTGATTTACATCTTATATCTACTAATAATTCTAATATAATGATTCCGTATGACTTATAGATACTGTTTTTCTATAAGTGTAATTAGCTACATATGAAAAACCATATTGAATTAATTCTTCAATTGTTATTCCTAACTGTTCTGATTTTTGGACCGTAATTTCAACGTTTCCTCTTGTATATAAATAAACCTTTGTTTTGTCACTCGACAAGCTCGCTGATTTTACAAATACATTGTAAATATAATAACCACTGCTTACAGGCTGTGCATAACAAGCACTACTGTCAATTGATACAAATTGCCTTGCATATGTTCCATAAACATAAATTATACCTGGAACTCCCACTTCAATTAATATACCGCCACCTACATCTTGTTGTTTATATACAGTAACCATAAAATATTTTCCTCCATTATTATCTGTCCAATATGGACCCCAATCAATTGATTGAATTGTTATACCTGGATCTTTTAATATATCTTCAAATTTTTCATCTTTATCTTTATTTTTGATTATTTTGTTATATTTAATTAAATACTTCTGATGTTCTTTAATTATTTCTTTTGTAATTTTTTCAGCCTCAGTAACAGATATATTTCTTGCATTAGCGATTATTTTAAAATATTCTTCAGGGGCAATCATTTTTAGATTTTCAGCATTACAAATTAAAATTGAATTGTCTTGATTTTTTACATACTTATTGTTAGATTCCGCATAAACCAAATTAGATAAACAAAAACTAATTAATAGGATTATAATAAAGCATTTTGAGAAACATTTCATAAAAAAGCACCTTCATTTATGATTTGATATAGTATACTTTTAAGTTGAATTATGATTTAAGTTCAACTACTACAACATACGTAATAACACCTTCCTTCCAATAACAGTCTAAAAAATATACCATAAGTCCTTTTATATTAGTTGGTAACTTAATGTAATTATTTTCTAATATTTTTCTTTCACTATTATAACTAGAAGTTAAAATTATAGTTTTTGGTTGATAATCAAAATTTATTTCCAATTCTCCATCAGGCATAACTTGTTCTCCGGGTCTTAATTGATTTATAATTTTTGCATAACTATCTACAACATGAACCTCATTTTTAAATCCTCTTTTCCATAAATACGAACCTTTTATAGATTTAATTTCTTTGCCATTATATGTTATTGTTAATTTAGGTAGTTCTTTAGTATTATAGTTAGTAAATACCAATACTACTGCTCCTGCAATAATTAATATAAATATAAGAAATAATAATGCTGGGCTTTTTTTAACCACAATTATCACCTACACATTTCTATTCTTTGAATTTAAGATAATTTACGGTATTTGAGTTTTAATCGTATCCGCTTCTTAGTAGACTGAACTCTTGATAGTTGTTCATCAGCATAAAACTTATTTAGCAATATTATTGTCGCTAACATTGAACGTTAATATTGAGATAGAAGACATCATATATACCAGGGCAAATAAGCTTAAACTACATCTTTAAACTTTCTTGATTCATCCCCTCCTTTTAATTAATCTATTGCAAAACCCTAAGATTAAAAAGAAAGAGTCTGCAAGCTTTTAGAAGCTAACAACCATTTTTGTTAAAATTATCGTAAATATATTACTTTTTTTGTTATTATATATAATTTTTAACAAACATGTCAAACAATTATTACCATTTCATTTTAATACAATTTTTGTTTACTTATAATAATATAACTGATTAATTATAAAAACCTCTTCCTTGGTAAGAATTAAAATACAAACCAAGAAAGAGGTTATTAATCTATTTACACATAATTTTTTACAGTCTCCATTTTAAAATTGTAGGGTTATATTATTTTTTTATACTCCTTTGGAGTTATACCATATTTTTCTCTAAATTCTTTGATAAAATAAGAAATATTTTCATATCCGACATCAAAGGATACTTCAGTAACATTTTGAAAGGCTAATAATTCCTTTGCCTTTTTTAATTTTAAGTCCTTTATATATTCCTTTGGAGATTTTCCTGTAAATTTTTTAAAGTATCTTGAAAATTCATATTCCCTCATACCAAAATAGTTGGCTATATCCGATATTTTTAAATCGCCTAAATAGTTGCTTTCTATGAACTCTATTATGGCAGAAATTTTAGACTTTTTATTGTTTATTATCTTCTCAGAGCCCTTATATTTTAATATGTTATAGACAAGCTCCCGGGAATATAAGTCTAATAGGAATTCCTTATTTAGCCTATTTTGGTTAAATATATTTACTATTTTTTTATGCACTTCACATAAATCAGGATTAAAATGAGCTATGAAAAATTCGTTTTCGATATATTTAATTTCCTCTTCCTCAAGTTCCACTTGGAGTTTTGATATTATTTGTCTTATAAAATAATCATCGATTTCCATAACAAATGCCTTTGTTTTTTCATTAATTTCTAATTCAACCTCCGAAAAGGGAGAGAGGATTATAAAGCTATTTTGATCATAGTGGAATTTTTTCTCTTTGTTAATGCTTACAAACTTACTTCCCTCTAATATGCTGCAAAATCTTATATAGTTTTTAGATGAGTAGTTGGTTTTAAGTTGCCTTTCAAATTCATAGTATAGTATCCTAATGTGTTCTGCCTCAAGTGTAGATGTAGGTGATAAATCTGTTGCCATGTTATGCCCTCCTGCAAAAATAGAATATATTTTGCAAAAACGAATTAGAAGGGGAAAAAATGCTGTGTTAAAATTATAACACACTAAAAAATAAATTTGGAGGGATAAATAATGAAAACTTATAGATTTTTTATGCCACCTGTTAGCTTAATGGGGATAGGATGTTTAAAGGATGTAGGAACTGAAATAAAATCTTTAGGCTACAAAAAAGCCCTTATAGTTACAGATAAGGTTTTGGTAGAAATCGGATTATTAAAAAGATTAACAACTATATTGGATGAAGAAGCCATAGAATATGTGTTATTTGATGAAACTAAGCCTAATCCAACCGTTAAAAATGTAGAAGATGGACTTAAAATGTTAAAGGAAAACAATTGCGACTTTTTAATATCCTTTGGGGGAGGTTCACCCCATGATTGTGCAAAGGCGATAGGCCTTGTTGCAACCAATGGAGGTTCTATAAAGGATTATGAAGGTGTTAATAAATCTAAAAAGCCTATGCTTCCTCTTGTTGCAATAAATACAACAGCAGGCACAGCAAGCGAAATGACGAGATTCTCAATAATCACAGATGAAGATAGGCAGGTGAAGATGGCCATTGTAGATTGGCATGTGACTCCTATCCTTGCTGTAAATGACCCTGAACTTATGATAAATATGCCAAAATCCTTAACAGCTGCGACTGGAATGGATGCATTGACTCATGCAATTGAGGCCTATGTTTCAACTGATGCAACACCTGCAACGGATGCTGCAGCCCTTATGGCAATTGAACTCATATTTAAATACCTCAAAAGAGCAGTTGAAAACGGAAATGACATAGAAGCAAGGGATAAAATGGCCTATGCAGAATATCTTGCAGGAGTTGCCTTCAACAACGCAGGGCTTGGGTATGTTCATGCCATGGCCCATCAGCTTGGAGGATTTTATGATCTTCCACATGGAGTATGCAATGCAGTTCTTTTACCACATGTTCAATCCTTTAATATGAAGGTGGCAGCAAAGAGATTTGTAGATATAGCAAGGGTTATAGGAATTACAATAGAAGGTTTATCTGAGGAAAAGATAGCAGAGGAAGTTATTGAAAGCATAAAGAAGCTTTCAAGAGAAATTGGAATTCCAAAAGGTCTTAAGGAGCTTGGCGCCAAGGAAGAGGATATAAAAGTATTAGCTGAAAATGCCTTAAAGGATGCTTGTGGGTTAACAAATCCACAAAGGGCAAATCTTGAAGATATAATGAGCATATTTAAGGCAGCATTTTAAGAAAATAAAATAATCTCCATGGCAGCTATTACTGCTGCCATGGAGATTATTTTGTTTATTGTAATATTATTGCAATTATCATAGAAATCCCTGTTAGAATATATATTTGAACTGTTTTGGCGTTTGATAAAATTAGCCTTTGGATATCGTTGTAGTGTTTTTTTGCGTTCTTTACAGCACTAATAGTTAATGGAAGAGTAATAAATCCAAGCAGGAAAAAGTAATTTTTTAGGATAATGCTTATTAATATAAATGAAATATATGAAAATGCGAATAGCATAGCATAAACACCTACGGATTTTTCTTTTCCAAGTCTTACAACCCAGTTTCTTTTGTTTGCCTTCATATCTGCTTCATAGTCAGGAAACTGGTTTATCCAAAGAACATTTGTAATCAAAAATGAAAGTGGGAGAGAAATTAAAACAACATTCCAATTTATATTATGCGTCATTGTTACATACATTCCAAGGGTTACAAGAATACCGAAGGTAAAACCAACGGCGAACTCTCCAAGCCCCCTATATGCAAGCTTCAAAGGTGGAAGAATATAAAATACTGCAAAGAAGACTCCTAATACTCCTATGGACAAAACCTTTATTTCCCAATAAAGAGCAATGATAATTCCTATCACACAAGCTAAAAAAATGGTAACAATGCCAATCCATTTGGCCTCTTCAAGCGTAAGGACACCATCAACTATCGTTTTCTTGCCGCCACTAAAAGGAGTTCTTTTGTCTTGAGTAACAAACCTATCTGCACCAGTTATATAATCTACAACTTCATTTACTGCATTCTTGCCTATTTCGATTAAATAAACACCAATTAATGCTAATAAAAACCAAAGGAAATTAAAGCTCTTTTCATTAACATAAGCAAATGTTGCTCCAACTAACATTGGGATAGTGGAAGCAATCCAAATCTTTGGATCAGCAAGTTGCCAAAAACCTTTCCAGAACCTACTCATACCATCCCCAACCTTTCCATTTAAGTTAATAATTTCACAATATCATTATATCAAAATAATTGAGTGCCTGCCACTTGACATTTTGACTTTTTGACATTTCCAGAAATAAACAGTAGTATTTATAGGTTTTAGCTATAATAAATAGATAAGCTATAGAAATTTTGGAAACATTTTTAATTTTTTAGTTGATATAATTGAATTGTAAAAATATACACAGGGGGATGCTTATGGGAGATTATAGAAAGCTTTGGGAAAGTTTACAGATGGATCTTGAAAAGCATGATGCTTTGTGTGCAGTTTTGCCTGAACTTTACGGCTCTGTTTATCTATCTCAGAAGGATAGAGCTGAAGCCATGAATTATTTTAACTTTGTTATATCAGAAGTTCATGGCCTTAGGATAGAAGAGCTTAATAATCATCGTCAAAAGGGTGGCAAGGTTGTTGGAACTTTTTGTGTTTATGTGCCGGATGAAATTTTAAATGCCCTTGGAGTTATAGGTGTTGGCCTTTGTGGTGGTTCACAATTTTGGATAGAGGATGGAGAAAAAGTTCTTCCAAGGAATTTATGCCCTTTAATAAAGGCCTTTGTAGGAGCTAAGATAAGCGCTACATGCCCTTATTTCCAATCCTGTGATCTTTTAGTTGGAGAAACTACTTGCGATGGTAAAAAGAAGGCTTATGAAATATTAGCAGAATATGCACCAACCTATGTTATGGAACTTCCACAGATGAAAAGGGAAAAGGACATAAAGGATTGGGAGGCAGAAATAAAACGCTTTATAAATGAAATTGAAAACTTAACAGGGAATAAATTAACATATGAAAACCTAAAAAATTCTATAAAGCTTATTAATAAAAAAAGACGTGCATTAAAAAGGTTATACGAACTTAGGAAAAATACTCCATCTCCAATATCAGGCCTTGATGCCCTTTTAGTTTCACAGATTGCATTTTATGATGATATAGAAAGATTTACTGAAAATGTTGAAAAGCTCTGCGATGAACTTGAAAAAAAGATTAGCATATTAAAAGCAAACAGAAAGAAAAGATTAATGGTTACAGGAACTCCTATGGCTATTCCAAATTGGAAACTCCATCATATTATTGAAAACTTAGATGCCCAGATAGTAGTTGAAGAAACCTGCACAGGAACGAGATATTTTGAAAATGAAGTTTCTGAAGATGGAGAAACTATCGATGACTTGATTAGAAATATAGCAGAAAGATATATGAAGATAAATTGTGCTTGTTTTACTCCAAACGAAGGAAGGGTAGAGGACATAATAAGGCTTGCTGAGGAATATAAGGTTGATGGTGTGGTTTACTACAATCTATCCTTCTGCCAGCCATATTCAGTTGAATATAAAAGGGTTGAAAAGGCATTAAAGGACAAAAACATTCCTCTTATTTTAATCGAAACGGATTATTCAACAGAAGATGTAGGACAAATAAAAACAAGAATTGAAGCTTTCCTTGAAATGATTTAAGGTGATAGCATGAAAAATTATATTCTTTTTCCTTCGTATAACGAAGGCTTGAGATTATCTAGCCTTCTTAATGAAGAAGGTATAAAACATACAATAGCTCCTACGCCACGGCAGCTTTCAACCTGCTGTGGCATGTCTATAATTTATAAAGATGAAGATGAAGATAAAATAAAAAAGATAGTTGAGGATTATAAAATAGGCGTTATAGGGTTTTATACTGTATAAAAGAGGGATAATTATGTTTTATATAGGTATAGACATAGGCTCAACGGCAACCAAAGTTAGCGTATTAAACGAGGATAATATAATAAAAAACATAGCTTTACCAACAGGATGGAATAGCAAAGAAACGGCTAAAAGCGTAGAAGAGATATTAAAGAAGGAAGGTTTTTTTGAGGAAGCAAAGATCGTTGCAACGGGATATGGAAGGGTCTCTGTTCCTTATGCCCATAAGACCGTAACAGAAATAAGCTGTCATGCACGAGGAGTTTATCACTTAACAAAAAAAGATTTTACAGTTATAGATATAGGCGGTCAGGATACGAAGGTAATAGAGCTAAAAAACGGACAAGTTGCATCCTTTCTTATGAATGATAAATGTGCGGCTGGCACCGGACGTTTTTTGGAACTTATGGCAAATATATTAGGATTAACCCTCGAGGAAATGACAGACCTTGCAAGAAAAGGAGAGTCGGTTCAAATTTCCTCGATGTGCACGGTCTTTGCAGAGTCAGAGGTTATAAGTCTAATTGGCAATGGTGAAAAAAGGGAAAATATATGCTCTGGAGTTATAGACTCAGTTATAAATAGAGTATACAGTATGGTTCAAAAAACAAGCTCAAGTGGCGATTTTTTCTTAACTGGGGGTTTATGTGAAAACGACTACATAGTTGAAAGGTTAAGCAAAAAGTTAGGCAAAAACGTTAAAACTGATAAACTTGCAAGATTTGCCGGCTCCATCGGAGCTGCATTATTTGCAAAAAATATATAATATAAGGAGGAATTTTTATGGATAAGCAAAGATTAATAGAGGATGTAAGAAAAAAGGCAGAAGGGTATTTCCAAAGGGGAGAGTTCTTCTGTTCGGAAGCTGTGGTTCACACTATTAACGAATTATTAGGCTGGCCATATCCTGCTGAAATAGTTAGGATGGCTTCGGGTTTCCCAATTGGCGTAGGAAAATCAGGATGTCTTTGTGGTGCTGTAAGTGGTGGGGTTATGGCCCTTGGTATGGTTTATGGAAGAGTCCATGGGGAACCTATGAAGGAAAAAATGTTTCCTGTTGCTGCAGCCCTTCATGACCATATAAAGGAGCTTTACAAGAGCACATGCTGCAGAGTCCTTGTAAAGGATTATGAATTTGCAAGTCCAGAAAGAAAGGCCCATTGTGTAAGAATTACCGGTGAAGTTGCTGCATTTATAGCACAAAAGCTTTTAGAGGATGAAGAAATAGCAAATAAAATAAAAACATTGGAAGAGGTGGCATCATGCAAGGAATAATAAAAAAAGTTCCTATTCCAATGGCTGGGCTTATGCTAGCCCTTGCATCACTTGGAAATTTGTTAGCGGGTTATAGTGATGTTTTAAGAGGAATTTTGGGTGGAATTTCTTTTATATTATTTTTATTGTTAGTTATTAAATTAACTTTATATTATAAAGATATATTAAAGGACTTAGAAAATCCTGTTGTAGCAAGTGTTGCTCCTACGTTTTTCATGGGGATGATGATATTATCTACTTATGTAAAGAATTTCAATCAAAGTATAGCCTTTGGAGTTTGGGTTATAGGATTAATTATGCATGCGGCGTATATTGTATATTTTACAAAAAAATTCATATTAAACTTTGATTTTAAAAAAGTATTTGTAAGTTATTTTGTAGTTTATGTTGGAATAGTTGCAGCTTCGATACCCTCACCTTTATATGGAATGAAAAGCATAGGACAAGTAATATTTTGGTTTGGCTTTGTAAGTTATATTATTTTACTACCTTTAATTTTTTATAGACTACTTAAAATAAAGAACATACCTGAGCCTGCAATTCCTACGACGGCAATATTAACAGCACCTGCAAATCTTTGTCTTGCAGGATATTTAAGTGCATTTGATGAAAAGAATAAACTTATAATTTACCTCTTGCTTATGTTATCAGTAATAATGTTTGTTGCTATTTTAATTTATCTTCCAAGCATTTTAAAACTTAAATTTTACCCAAGCTTTTCATCCCTTACCTTCCCGTTTGTAATTACAGCAATTGCAATGAAAGGAACAAACGTGTTTTTTGGAAAATCGGGAGTAAATATAAGCTTTTTCAAATATTATGTTAGCTTTTTAGAGATACTTGCAAGCGTAATGGTATTGTATGTTTTCATAAACTATATATCATTTTTATTTGGAGAAAGGGAAAAACAAGAAAAGAAAATAACAGCTTAAGGCTACCGCAAGGTAGTCTTTTTTGTGCCTGCCACTTGACATTTTGACTTTTTGACATTTCTACATTTTTCCATAAAAAAGCAGGAGTTTAAATATTTATGTAGAATTTTTAAGATAAGGTAATAATTGTGCAAAAAAATGTGAATGGCAACATATATAAAATAAGCTTATGAGGTGATATTTTGAGGGCAAATTTAAAGCTTAAATTTGAAAAACCGCTTGTCCTTCCAATCCATTATAACCATATAATTCAGGCAGCAATATTAAAACTTCTTAGTGATGAAAATTATTCAAGATTTATTCACGATCAAGGCTTTAAATATGAAAAAAGGCATTTTAAAATGTTTACCTTTTCAAGGCTTGAGGGGAATTTTTTAATCGATAAGGGAAATAAAACGATAACCTATTTTGATGGTGCAAGCTTACAGATTTCAACTATTGAAGAGGAATTTATGAAATATATTATAAACAACGTTCTTTTAAACGAGGGAATAAAGCTTATAGGAAATCATATTCAGGTAGAAAAGGTTGAACTTAAGCATATGGACGTTGAAGAAGGCGGAGGAAGGATTACAACAAAATCTCCGATAGTTGTCTATAGCACCTTTGAAATAGAAGGAAGAAAAAAGACCTATTATTATAACCCAAAAGAAAAAGAGTTTGAGGAAATTTTAAGAAAAAACCTAATAAAAAAATATATGGCTTACTTTGGCAAAGAGCCGAAGGATAAATATTTTAAAATTACTCCAATAGAAAATCTAAAAGAGAGTATAGTCATCTATAAAGGAACGGTTATAAAGGGTTGGAATGGAATCTTTGAAGTTAACGGCTCACCAGAAATATTAAAGCTTGCCTATGATGTAGGTTTAGGGGCTAAAAATTCCCAAGGGTTTGGCTGTTTTGAATTTATATAAGGAGGTGAAATTTTGTTAGAGGGAATAGTGCAGATCGGAAGGGCCCTTCTTGAAGAAGGAAATCTTCTTGATAATCTCATTAAAGAGCTTCCAATTAACGATAAAAAGGGAAGGCCTTATTTAGTTCTTAAGCTAAACTTTAAGAAGGATAATTTAGAGCTTGATATCTCAGAGGAGATGGACAGCGATACGGTGAAGAAATATTTATACGTTGGAACAGCAAATGGTCCTACGTCTCCCCAATGGTTTGCCTCTAATAAGAGTATAACTTACTTTTTATCAGAAACGATTTTTAACTTAACAAATATTGATTTTGGTGATTTTTTAAATCAAAAGCTAAAATATGTTTTTGAAAAATTTTATGTGGAGGTAAACCCAAATGCCAAAAGCAATAAATATAGATATGCTTTGAATTTAGCATATTTAGATAATGATGTTAACGTTGTGAATTTGTATAATGATTATTCAATGCAAGGCAAGGAGGATAAAGGGTTCTTAAAGGTTCTTGAGAAGGAGTTTGAAGATATTTTAAAGAAAAAATATGGTGTAAAATTTAATGAATTTGGCTTTTTTGTAATTTGCATTGATGACATTCCTTTAACTGAGTATGAAGAATATAAAAATAAGGTTTTAGAGTATAAAAGTGCAGGTAGCAAAGAAGATAATGAGGACAAGGGGAAAAAAGATAGTAATTTGTGCTGCAGCCTTTGTGGCTCGGATGAAAATGTAACCTACGATTTAAAGAAGATGAAAATAAAATACTATATAATCGACAAAATAACCTTTGCCAGCGAACTCGATTCAAAAAAGTTTTATAAAAACATGCTCCTTTGTGAGAACTGCTTAAACTCTGTAATTGCAGCAGAGGTTTACATCGAAAACAATTTAAAAACCCAAATAGGCGATCTCAACCTTTATATAATTCCTCACTTTATATATGGTGAGCCACTAAATAAGGAAAAACTTGACTTTGCAGTTAAAAGGCTTAACAACTCATATAACACAGCAAAAAATTTAAAAGACATAGAAAATCTAGAAAAGGACATTCTTAACTTAAGGGATGAAAAAAGCTATTTTTTAGTCAACTTCATGTTCTTTAGAAAATCCAATCAATCCACTAAAATCCAACGCTTCATAAAGGACGTTCCACCATACATCTTCGAAAAAATAGCGAAGGCATCAAAGTATTCCCACGACCTAATTGAAAAATCATTAGGATTTAGTTATAAGACATATTTAAACCTACAAAACATATATTATTTAATCCCCGTTAAAGTAAGCGGAGGCGAGGCGACGGAATATAGATATATCCTCAATTTTTATGAGAATATTTTCACATCAAGACCAATAAATAAAGAAAAACTTATAGACAAATTCATCGAAGCTGCTAAAGTGATTATGCTTAAAAAGGAAGGATATAACATAGATAACGGTGAAATTGAATTTTACATTTTAAATTCCAACATGCTCATAAAATTTTTAGAAAAGCTTGGATGTCTAAAGGAGGGAAAGGGATTGGATGTTGCTAAACTTAATGTTAAAGAAAGCATAAAGGAATATATCTCTAACATGGGATATGATGAACAGCAAACAGCTATGTTCCTTTTAGGAATTTTAATTGGAGAGATTGGAAACAGCCAATACCATAGGTTCGATGGTAAGAAGCCTATTTTAAACAAGTTAAACTTTAACGGAATAGATAAATCTAAACTTATTAAACTTTCAAATGAGGTTTATGCAAAGTTAGAACAAGAAAAGATAAGAAACTACAACGAGGTTGTTTATGCTGATTTTAAGAAGCTTTTAGATTCTAACTTGGACAATTGGAAACTCAACAAAAACGAAAACCTATTCTATATTCTTTCAGGCTATTCCTATGCCACAACAAAAGTTATGATGAAGGAGGAAGATGAGAATGAACAATAGTGAAATTTTATTCCTTTATGATGCTAAATTTGCTAATCCTAATGGAGATCCAGATGAAGAAAACAGACCACGTATGGACAGCGAAAGGGATATAAATTTAGTTTCTGACTTAAGGCTCAAAAGATATATAAGGGATTATTTACTTGATAAGGGATATGACATATTCGTAAGAAAGGTGGAGGACAAAGCTGTTACGGCAGAAAAAAGAATGGAGGAGTTTAAAAATTTAACTGAAGATGAAATTTTAAATAAGCTTATAGACGTTAGAATGTTTGGTGCAACAATGCCAATAAAGGGTGATAACAAGGCTTATATAGGACCTGTTCAATTTAACTGGGGATATTCCTTAAATAAAGTTGAACTTCTTGAGGCTGGCATTACTTCTCATTTTTCAACAAATGAAAAGGCACAGCAGGGAACTATGGGAAGGGATTTTAGAGTAAAATATTCATTGATTGCCTTTTCAGGTGTTGTAAGCGGCAAAAGGGCAGCAAAGACAAAGCTTACGGATGATGATTTAAAACTTTTAGACGAGGCGATGAGACATTCCATTCAAAATCAAGCCACAAGAAGCAAAATAGGCCAATATCCAAGGCTGTATATAAGGGTTGAATATATCGATTCAGAAACGATCTTAGGAGATTTTAGGGATTTAATAATACTAAAGGAAAAGGTTGAGAGCATAAGGGATATTAAGGAATGCTCCTTAGATATTTCAAAGCTTGTAGATACTTTAAGGGAAAATAAGGATAAAATAAAGAATATATATTATTTTGCAGATGAAAACCTTGAACTTAAGATTAATGAAGGGGTTATTGTATTGTCGGAGGCACTTAAGGATTTCAATTTGATTGAAATAAGGTGAAGTTATGGACTTTTTGGTGTTTGATTTAAAGGGTAAGTTTGCACATTTTAGAAAGTTTTACACAAATTCATCATCCCTTTCCTATTCCGTGCCTCCAAGGACTACAATAGAGGGTCTTATCGCAGCAATATTAGGCTATGAAAGGGATAGCTATTACGAAATATTAGACAGCCAAAAATTAAACATTGGACTTAAAAAACTTACACCTACAAGGAAGATAGTCCAGAGCCTTAACTATATAAAGGCAACGTCGATAAGTCATGTTATAAAGCCAAAGGAACACACTCAGGTTCCCTTTGAAATTGTAACTTCTGAAGGTAATTTAGGATATAGGGTTTATGTAAATCATATTGATGAAAGAATAATGGAGGATTTAGAAGATAGACTAAAGAACAACAGGTTTTACTATGTTCCCTACTTAGGTGTTGCATCCTTTAATTTGTCCTTAGAGTTTAAAGGAAGGTTTCAAGGTAAGCTTAAATTTGATGAAGATTTTGTAGAAATATCCTCTATAATAAGAAAGAGCCTCATAAAAGAAGGTGGACTTGATGTAAATATAGAGGGCATTATAGTTAAAGAAAAAATGCCAAGGGACTTTTTAAAGGATAGGATAATTAAGGAGATTGAAGATTATATTTTTGAAGAAAATGGGGGACCCCTTAGGGTGAAGCTAAACTCATACTATTATGAAATAAACGATGAAAAAATAGTTTTAATGTAGGTGCCTTATGGCACCTTTTTTAAGAGGTGAAAAATATGTTTTGTTCTCATCCGGGTAAAAGGTTGATTGAACATTTAAAAGAAGTGTATCAGATAAACCAAGATAAAATAGATGAAGAATTTAAACCCTGTTTTAAAATAATATCCTATTGCCATGACTTTGGAAAGTTTACGTCATATTTTCAAAGGTATCTTAATACGAAAAAGAGGGGAAAATTTACAGACCATGGCTTTTTATCAGCATTGTTTGCTGCCTTTTGCAGTTTAAAAAGTTTTAGAGAGGATAGTTTCCTACCCTTAATATCCTATAGCGTAGTTTTGCATCATCATGGTGATTTAGAAAATATATCTGAAGATTTACCCTCTACGATGAGGGTGATATTAGATAGCGATTTTAGATTAGCAGAAAAAATAGAGATTGCCAAAGAGCAAATTAATGATATAGTTAAAAACAAGGATTTAATTAAAGAAGAATATAGTCTTTTAAATTTTGAGGATTACTTTTTAGAGTTTTTAAGCTGTGATATAGTGGATGTTTTAAAAAGTCTAAAAAAACTTCAAATTAAAATGGAAATGGCTAAAAAAGAAAATCTATATTTTATCCACCAAATGCTTTATTCTGCCTTGATTTCGGCGGATAAACTAAGTGCAGCAAAAATAGAAATACCAAATGAAATGTTTGCTGGGTTTGAGGTTTTAAACAGGGAAAGGGAAAAGGGTTTAAAAAACAAAGATATGGATATAAATAAAATTCGAAGTGAGATATTTGAAAAAATACAAAAAAATACAGAAAAAAACTATAAAAATTCTAAGATGTTTACAATAACATCACCAACAGGAACAGGAAAAACCTTTGCTGGATTTTTCGCAGCAGTGAAGTTAAGGGAGCTTTTAGGGGACAATAGAAGGATTATTTATTCCCTTCCATTTACTTCAATTATAGAGCAAAACTATGATGTTCTTTATAGGCTTCATAAAAATATAGAAGGATTTGAGAAGGAATCAGGACGATATTTGTTAAAACATCATAGCCTTGCAAATATAAAATATGAAAGCGATGAGTATGACTTTGATAATTTACAATCTGAGCTTTTAATTGAAAATTGGTCAAGCGGAATCGTCGTAACTACTTTTGTTCAGCTATTTGAAACGCTAATAGGAACAAGAAACAGGATGTTAAAAAAGCTAATAAATTTAAAAGGTTCAATTATAATTTTAGACGAGATACAGGCCATAGATATATCACTGCTCCCTCTTGTTGAATTTGTTTTAGAAAGGGCATGTGAAATATATGATTTAAGGATAATAATGATGACGGCAACTAAGCCATACATATTAAAAAATTCAATAGAGCTTTTAGAGGATAACCAAAAATATTTTTCTATGTTTAACAGAACAACTCTTTTGCCTGAGCTAAATAACAAAAAGCTTAGCACTTTTTTAGATGAGTTTAAAGAAAGAATAGAGGATAAATCCTACTTAATAGTCTGCAACACTATAAGTTCTTCTTTGGATGTATATAATAACCTAAAGGGACTAAACCGACCTGTATTTTATTTGTCCACTAATCTAATACCTATTCATAGAAGGGAAAGGATAAAGAATATAAAAAAGCTTTTAGATAAAGGTGAAAAGATAATATTAGTTTCAACTCAGGTTGTGGAAGCAGGGGTTGATGTTGATTTTGATGTTGTAATAAGGGATATAGGTCCTTTGGATTCAATTATTCAATGTGCCGGAAGATGTAATAGAAACGGTTTAAAGGATAATGGATTAGTTTATGTTTATTCCTTGGTTCCAGAAGATAATGATGTTTTAAATTTTGGTTTTGGTAAGTATGTATACGGGATTCCAACCCTTGAAATAACAAAGAAAATATTAAAAGAGCTCCAATACAGCGAGGGGGAATATTTTGATATAGTTTCCGATTATTTTAAATTAATTCAGCAGGATAGGTCAAAGGAAAAGTCTAAAAAGTTTATTAATTCAATAAAAACATTGAATTTTTCTCAAGAGACTAAAGATGCCCTTCCACTATATAAATTTTCTTTAATAGAAGATAATCCGGGATTTATGGATGCATTTGTAATATATGATGATTTAGCACAGTCGACCTTTAAAAGATATTGTGATATGTTAAAATTAACGGATTATTATGATAGAAGAAGGGAATACCTAGAGATAAAAAATATAATAAGGGATTATACCGTATCTTTGCCTATAAAATACCATTCGTTGTTTGATGAGCAATTTGGACTTTATATTTTACCAAGGGAAAGGGTAGTCGATTGCTATAACGAGGAAATAGGGTTTATAAGGCAAGAAAAATCCTACGATATCTTTTAATTTTATTTTTGTCGTCGACCTCCAATCCTGCAAAAAGTGCTGGGGATCGACGACAAAAGAAAATGAGTATTTTCAAGGGTTTGAAGATTTTGTTAACAAAAAATTCAAAATTGACAAAATCTTCAAACCCAGTTATAATAAGCATTGAACGGGTTCTTAGCCTACCTATGAGGGATTGAAACCCACAACGCTCACATAAGCCATAAACTAATTTCTTAGTTCTTAGCCTACCTATGAGGGATTGAAACGAGATTTTATGTGAGACTCAAGGTAGAATTGAAGATAGTTCTTAGCCTACCTATGAGGGATTGAAACTGAGTCTTATAAAAAAAGAAATAAGAGTTTAGGTTTACGTTCTTAGCCTACCTATGAGGGATTGAAACTTTTTCTGCTTTTTCAACATCCCCGTTTGCATTTTGGTTCTTAGCCTACCTATGAGGGATTGAAACTTTGCAGGAACAGTATATACTGTTGTTTCACTATTTGGTTCTTAGCCTACCTATGAGGGATTGAAACCTTCACCACGCTGGATTTTTTGTTTTAGAATTTCTCTGTTCTTAGCCTACCTATGAGGGATTGAAACCGTAATCATCATAAGTTAAATCATTAAATTTAGGAGTTCTTAGCCTACCTATGAGGGATTGAAACCCTTTCTCAATTGAATTTTCGAAGCTATATCCTTCACTCGTTCTTAGCCTACCTATGAGGGATTGAAACTATATATTCAACATATATAAAAACAAATATTGAAGAGTTCTTAGCCTACCTATGAGGGATTGAAACTTAGCTCTGCAAGCCAAAGTTTGCTCATAAAAAATGGTTCTTAGCCTACCTATGAGGGATTGAAACTCTCATAATCAACATTAATAGTGCTTTGTGGTAACTTGCGTTCTTAGCCTACCTATGAGGGATTGAAACATGCTCATTTAGCAAATACAATGCCTCATAAATTTACGTTCTTAGCCTACCTATAAGGGATTGACACTATATACTACATTAGCTTCCATGATTTGTAAATGCAAGTTTTTAGCCTACCTATAAGGGATTGACACGTATCTCAATACTATAATTTCCTTTAGTAATGTCGGTTTTTAGCCTACCTATAAGGGATTGACACGTATCTCAATACTATAATTTCCTTTAGTAATGTCGGTTTTTAGCCTACCTATAAGGGATTGACACACAATTTTCTCGTAAGGTTGTCCTGTAACGGCAGCAAGGTTTTTAGCCTACCTATGAGGTATTGAAACTGGCATTCGTCCAATATCACTACCCAATCTTCGTTGGTTCTTAGCCTACCTATGAGGGATTGAAGCAATTTACTTTCTCTAAGGCACTAACGATGATACATTATAACCTATCTAATATTAGTGCAAAAAAATGTGAATGGCATTTAAAGTATAATTTTTTACGAGGTGATACATTGGAGGTAAATGGAACTTTAATTTGGTATTATAAAATATGCAAAAGACAAGTCTGGTTGATGTCCCACGGAATAGTTCCGGATCAACATGATGAAAATATAGATATAGGAAGATTTATACATGAGAACTATTACAAGAGGGACAAAAAGGAAATAAGATTTGGCAATGTTGTGTTTGACCTTTTGTATGAAAGGGGAAATGAACTTATAATTGGTGAAACAAAAAAGTCTTCGAAATTTGAAGATGCTTCAAAGTGGCAGCTCATGTTTTACTTAAAGATTTTAAAGGAAGCTAATATCAAAGCAAAAGGCATACTAAATTTCCCCGAAGAGAGAAAAAGTATAGAAGTTGAACTTTGCGATGATGCGGAAAGGGAACTTGCAAAAATTTTAAAGGAAATAGAGGATATTGTAATCAAACCGCATCCGCCTAAAATAGTTAAGACTAATTTTTGCAAGAATTGTGCTTATAAAGAATATTGTTTTTCCTAAGGAGGAGCCATGAAAAAGGATATTTATATTTTTAACAATGGAGAGCTAAAAAGAAAGGATAATACCCTTTATTTTGAAGGAAATGAAGGCAAAAAATATCTTCCTGTTGAAAATATAAACAATATATGGATTTTTGGAGAAGTTGACATAAACAAAAGATTTTTAGAGTTTGCTTCGGAAAAGGAGATATTAATTCACTTTTTTAATTTTTACGGCTATTACGTTGGGACGTTTTATCCTAGGGAACATTTAAACTCTGGATTTGTTACTTTAAAACAAGCTGAACATTATTTAGACCAGGAAAAAAGATTGAAACTTGCAAAAAAATTTGTTGAAGGTGCCGTTGAAAATATTTTGGTGGTGCTTAGGTATTATAAAAATAGAGGCTGTGATGTTGAATTGGAGATTGAGGATATAAGGCAAAACAAGGAGGGTATTAATAAGGCTAAAGATATAGAATCACTAATGGCTAATGAAGGGAATATTAGGGATGTTTATTATAAATGTTTTGATAAAATAATAAAAAAGGATGAATTTGTCTTTGAAAAGCGAAGTAAAAGGCCTCCATTAAACAAATTAAATGCTCTTATTAGCTTTGGCAACTCTTTATTATACACCTCTGTATTAGGTGAAATATACCAAACTCAGCTTGATCCAAGAATAGGTTATCTTCACTCCACCAATACCCGAAAATTCACATTAAACCTAGACGTTGCAGAAATTTTTAAGCCTTCTATAGTTGATAGGGTTATATTTTCCCTTATAAACAAAAATGTTTTATCCTCAAAGGATTTTGAAAATCAATTAAATGGAATAATACTAAATCAAAACGGAAAGAAAAAATTCATAGAAGAATATAACGAAAAGCTTGAAACGGTTTTCAAACATCAAAAATTAAATGCATCTGTCAGCTATAAAAGATTAGTCCGTCTTGAACTTTATAAAATCCAAAAGCATATAACGGAGGATGAGGAATACCAACCCTTTGTTGTGAGGTGGTAATTTGTTTGTGATACTTGTTTATGATGTAGGTGAAAAGAGGGTAAATAAAATATTAAAAAAATGTAGACAATACCTAACCTGGGTGCAAAATTCGGTTTTCGAAGGTGAGATTACCGAAGGGAACTTAAAAAAGTTAAAAATGGAGCTCAATAGGATGATTAAACCTAATGAAGATTCGATAATAATCTATACTTTTCAAAATACAAAGTATTCAAATAGACAAGTTATGGGAATAAATAAAAATTATTTGGATATTATTGTTTAGAAATGAAAAATATTGTAAAATAATCTTGGAGGGTTTAGTTTGAAGAGGATGGTTTTGCTTTTTTCTCATGATTTAACACAAGAGCAAATTAAAGAGGCGAATGAAAGGTTTAATATAGAGGAATTTATAAAACTTCCTGAAAAATTGCAGCAAAAGTGGTCAAATGTTCCACCGGAAGGTGAATTTACCGAGATTTATTTTGATGATTTTAAAAAATTTATAGAAGATAATTTAAGAAAAGGGGACTTTGTTTTAATTCAAGGCGACTTTGGAGCAACAGTTTACATGGTTAATTGGGCCTTTAAAAAGGGCTTTATCCCTGTTTATGCAACAACTGTTAGAAAATATGAGAATTATAAAGGAGAGGACGGAAGCATAAAAAATATTCATTATTTTAAACATGTAAATTTTAGATTATATAAAGTGGAGTGATATTTTTGTTTGATGTAAGATGGACAAGGCTTAGATTCAAAATAGAACTTTTAGAGGACTCCTATCTTCCAACCCAGAAAAATTCGGCCCTAAGGGGTGGTATGGGAGCAGTATTAATTTCTTATTTTTGTATAAACAAAGGGCAATGTAAAGAATGCTTAATGGGAGAAAATTGCGTTGTTCAAAATATAATGAATCCCAAGTTAGAAGTAGAACTTCCCTTTACAAAAAATGCTAATACAAGTTCACCGGGTTTTGTTATAGAGTGCATGGATTATAAAAATGAATATAAAAAAGGGGATATAATCCAATTTGACCTTCTTATTTTCGCAAAAACTTTAAATTATATTCCCCAGTTTATATTTGCCTTTGATAAATTAGGGGAAAAAGGTTTTGGAAAAAATAGAGCTAAATATAGATTAGATGGTATATATAACAAAGAGGATAAGCTAATATTTAAAGATGGTGTGTTTTTTAAGGAAAACCTAATGATATTAAAACTAAGTGATTATATTTTAGAAAGACAAAAACAGATAAATAATATTAAAATTGTCCAATTTATTACTCCTTTTAGATTTATGAAAAACAACAAGCTTGTTGATGATATAGAATTTAAGGATTTTATAATCTCCCTTCAACGGCGCATAAGTATTTTAAATGCCTTAGAAGGAAGGATGATAAACAATTTTGAAACAGATGATTTAGGTGAAATTGTTGAAAAAAATATCTATTGGACGGAGTTTAAAAGGTATTCTTCAAGACAAAAAAGTGCTATGAAGCTTGGAGGCATAAAGGGTAGAATAAGCTTTTCAAGTGATATCAATAACTTTAAAGAGCTTGTTATTGCTGGAGAGCTTACCCATATAGGTAAGAACACATCCTTTGGCCTTGGTAAATATGTGATTGAGGAGGGGAGTGATATTATTGAATAGTAATTTTAATTTTGAAGACTTATATCTTTCAGCCCTTTTACATGACATTGGTAAATTTTATCAAAGAACTGAGCTTGAAGAGGACAAGAAAATAATTTATAAGGCCTATGAAAGCATTTTTAAAGCAGAAAATGCCTATGGACCAAGGCACCAGGAATGGGGAGCTTATTTTTGTGAAAATTTAAATTTAAACAGTAAAATTGTTCAAACAGTTAGAAATCACCATAATCCTTCAAATATAATTGAAAAAATAGTTAGAATAGCAGATATGCTGTCGGCGGGTGAAAGGGAAGGAATAGATGATAAAGATGAAAATGTAAAAAATTTGATATCCGTATTAACTCTTGTAAATATTGGGAAACCAACAAAATCAAAGTATAAACAATTAAAAAAAGCATCTGATTATCATGAATTAATTGATGATGAACAAAAAAGTGTTGAAAAGGAATATGAAAAGTTATGGAAGGAGTTTAAAGAAATAATAAAGGATGAAAAAGATCATGAAAGGATTTATTATATATTAAAAGAATTTACACAAAACATTCCATCTGCATATTATTATTCAAGACCAGATATTAGTTTGTTTTCTCATCTTAGCACAACAGCAGCTATTGCAAGTTGTATTTATAGGCAGTATGAAGATGAAATAATAAACGGAGATTCAAGGGCAATAGATTCATTGCTCACTAGACTAAGAAATAAACAAATCATAAACGATGAGGTCTTCTGCCTACTTAAAGGTGATATTTCAGGAATACAAGATTTTATATTTAATATTGATATGGAGGGTGCTTTAAAGTCCTTAAGAGGAAGATCCTTCTATGTTGCATATATTTTAGATATCATTGCTAGATATATTATTAAAAACGAAGGACTTAGTTTAAGCAATATACTATATTCAGGCGGCGGACATTTCTATATATTACTTCCTGCAAAGTCTATGGATAGAATTAAGCAATATCAAAAATACATAGATGAAGTCTTTTATAAAGCTCACAATCTAGAAGTATCAGTTCTACTTGCTGCAGAAAAATTCAGCGTTTCTAAGCTAGCTACAGCAAATTTCTCAGAAGTTTTCGATGGTGTTGGCAAAAGGTTATATAAGGAAAAAAACAGAAAATTTAATAGCATTTTAAATGACGAATTTTTCAAGCCAACAAAGCTTTTAGATGATATATGTCCGTATTGTAGACGAGGAATTAAAAATGATGAGTGTAGTTTTTGTAATTCTTTCAATGAATTAGGCGATAAGCTCTCTAAATATTCATATATTCGTATGGAAAATATAGAAGCTAAAATAGGAAACATAAATAATGTTTTTGATATTTTCAAATGCTTTGGCATAGATATGCAGTTCGAAAATCAAGGTAGCAAGAAAAGCTATGCAATAAATAAAGATAGAGCGGATTTTAAAAATTCAATGTTTTATATTAAAACAGCAAATTATGTATATAAAAATAAAAATGGCGTAGCAACGCTCGAAAATGTTGCAGATGAATCTGAAGGAGTTAAAAAATGGGGAATATTGAGGGGGGATGTGGATAATCTAGGCAAGATATTCCACGATGGTTTAGGAGAAAATAAGTCTATTTCAAGGGTTGCAACCTTATCTAGTGAACTTGAAATCTTTTTTGGAAAATTTTTGGAAGAATTTATAGAAAAAGAATATAAAAAGTGTAGTGTTGTTTATTCCGGTGGGGATGACTTTTTCTTAGTTGGTCCTTGGAGTGAATTACCTGATGTAGCATATTTGATTAAAGAAAAATTAAAAGAATATTCGGGTGGCAATGAAAATATTGCTGTTTCAATGGCAATAGAAATAACCCCTGATAAAAAATTCCCTATATACAGGGTAGGTATAGCGACTGGAGAAAGCTTAGACAAAGCAAAGGAATATGAAAGAAATGGTAAAGCAAAGGATGCTATTTTTCTATTTGGAGAAGCCATTGGATGGGAAGAATTTAATAGTCATAAGGAAATAAAAGATTTAATCGTAAAAGTTTTAGTAAACAAAGTTACAAGGAATATATTAAACATTTTCCATTCAATTTCATATCAAAGCAGAAAAGCGGAAGAAAAAGAAGAGATATTTAAAGCGTGGAGGCTTGTGTATTATATGGCAAGGCTTGAAGAAAGATATGGAAAATCAAAGGATGATTTAAAGAGACTTTTAAATCTTATTTTAAATAAACAAAATAGGCTTTATAAAAATCTTGAATCGGCAACAATTTGGGCTGATTTACAAACAAGAAGTTAGGAGGGACGAAAATGCCTATAAATGTTAACGATGCGCAAAGCATTTTAAATCCAAGAGATGCAGGTGGAGAAATGCTTTTTAGAAAAGCAGAGGAAATTGGTAGAGAACTTGTTGACAAAAAAGTTTCCATGTCTCAGATAAGAAAGTTGTTTTCTGAAATAAAGAAGATAGAATATGATGCTCAGAAGAACTACCAATACAAACTTAGACTTTTAAAGGCGCAAATAGGATATACATCTGGAAGATTTAGAGAATTTAGTTACTTTAAAGAGAGCTTTTATAATTTGATAGATAAGACTTTAAGCGGTGGGGAAGCTGAACTTAAACGATTTAAAGACTTTTTTGAAGCAACTATTGCATATTTTAGAGCCTTTGGCGGCAAGTAATTTTAAGGAGGGATATTATGAGTTTTAAGGAAGTTACTTTTAAAGGTAAGTATATTGTTAATTTTGATATAGAACTTAAAACAGGATTACATATTGGGACAGCTGGAAATACTTTAGATATTGGTGGTGTTGATAATCCGGTTATAAAGGACGCTTTTGGAAGACCATATATTCCAGGTAGCAGCTTAAAAGGCAAATTAAGAAGTTTAATGGAATTTTATCATGATAAAATTAATATAAATAATTTAGTTTATTCCGTTAAAAAAGAACAAAGAAGAGATTCAATAGTTATGCATATGTGTGGGGAAGAAGATTGTCCGGTTTGTAATTTATTTGGCAGAAATCATGGCGAACATGATGTAATTGTTAATGATGAAGGAAATTCTAGAAAAGTAGATTTTTCAGAAGTTGTAATGCCAACTAGACTCATCGTAAGAGATGCTTTGCTTGATGAAAAGAGCATAACTGACGAAATGAAGGAAAATATGGACCTTGAATTTACAGAAGTTAAGTTTGAAAACAACTTGGATAGAATAACTTCAGCTGCAAACCCAAGGCAAACAGAAAGAGTCCCAGCAGGAGCAAGATTTAATGCTTCTATGGTTGTTAATGTATATGATGAAGATGGAAATAAATATGTTAAAGAATTGATAACTGCTTTAAAACTTTTACAGGATGACTATTTAGGAGGACAAGGAAGCCGTGGTTATGGTCAGGTTGCAATTAAGAATATAAAGATATCCTTCAGAGATATTGAATATTATAAAGGCCAAAGCAAAGAAGAAAAATTGGTTGCTAATGCGGATTCTTTAGACAAAATAAACTTATAGGATTAGGATGATGATTATGGAGAGATATAGGGTAAAATTAAATTTTACTTCACCTATTCATATAGGATATAGGGAAGGTGTATTTAATCTTACTGAGACTACTATTCATTCTGATACCATATTTTCTGGGATAATAAATTGTTATCATAATTTATTTGGCATAGCGAAAACAAATGATTTAGTAAGTAAATTTATAAATGGTGAAGAACCGTTTTTGGTTTCATCCTCATTTTACTATATCGATGATGAATACCTTTTACCAAGGCCAATGAGCATAAGCTTATTAGACTATGTAAAGGATTTTAAAAAGGAAAAGAAAATAAAATTTATATCTGAAAAAGTTTTATTTGGAAAAAGCAACAACGTATTCATCAAAGGAGAACTATTGCTCTCAAAGGATATAGATAAGGATATATATAAAATAGAAGAAAGACCAAGGGTTGTAATTGATAGGATTACCAATGGAACCAATATTTATTACAACAGCTGTTGTAGATTTAATGAAGGATGTGGACTTTGGTTTTATTTAGATGTAAATGAAGAATTTAAAGAAGAAATATTTGCAGCAGTAAAGCTTCTTGGAGATGAAGGAATTGGCGGTGAAAGAACATATGGCTGCGGACAATTTGAGGCATCCTTTGAAAAGATAAATATTAATAATAAAGAAGGAAAGAATTATTTATTATTATCATTATGTATTCCAAATAATAAAGATAATCTAAATGACTTAATATCCTATCAAATAACTGAAAGAACAGGATATATATATTCACCTTATATAACATCAAAAAGACATATGCTTTACAAAGTTATCAAAGAAGGAAGCATTCTAAAAAGTAAGTTTTTAGGTAATATAATTGACGATACGCCAGAAGGGTTTAATGCCCATAAGGTTATAAAATACGGTAAAGCCTTTGTTATTCCTCTGGGATTGGAGGGTTAAAATGAAAATCAAAAAATTTAGGTATGAGATGGAAATAATAAGTCCTACGGTTGTGACATCGGGAAACAATATAAATGGCTTTGAATTAATATATGATAGACGAAATGACAAAGTCTATGTAATGAATATCATGAAACTAATTAAGAATAGCAGAAGATATATTGATGCGTTTTTTACCTTTGATTATAATAGTAGGGATTTTCGTTTAGAAAATAAATTAAAAGAAATTGGCATAAATAATTACTTGAATTATGTAAAATATGAATTATCATTAAATGGAACGAGTTTTAAACCTAATTCAATAAAGGAAATAACAAAAACTTCAGGGAAACCATACATTCCAGGTTCTACTATTAAAGGTGCTATACGCTCAAGTTTAACAAGGGTGTTAAATAGGGAGAATGATTATAAGATCTCTCTTGATGAAACTGCTAGAAGAAGTAATGAAATTAGAAACCCAGAAAAACAAGCAGATAATAAAGCAGAAGAAAGAATTTTTGGCAGTCCCAATAATTCTCCATTTAGATTATTAAGAATATCGGATACTGAAACAAAGGATTATTCAGATTTAGAGCTTTATGATGTTAAGGTTATGAATATATGTAATAACAGGGTAAAGTGGTATACAAGGAGTGGAAACGTGGACAATATTGAGGGGGCAACATCTATTTATGTGGAAGCTTTTAAGGAAGGCACTATTTTAAAGGGACAGTTATCACAAGGATTTTTTGAAACTTTTAAAAACATAAACATAGCGAAGAGAGAAATAGAATCCATTGATACTGTTGAAGGTATAGTTAATAAGATACGAAATGATATTGACTTATATATTGATAAAGAAATTGAATTTTATTCAAATTATCATGTAGATGAGCTAGTAAGTTTCTATAGAAAATTAAAAAGTATGCAACAGCAACTTAGACCGAATGAATTTATAATACAAATCGGTTTTTCAACTGGGTATTTACCAAAAACAGTAGTTAGAAATATAGATTCTCGTTTTATAATAAAACTACAGCAAATATATAGGGGAAGGATATATAACGACTTATTTCCTAAAACAAGAAAAATTATAATCAAAAATGGTAAAATTTACAAACCCCTTGGTTGGGTAAAGATTAGGCTAATCGAATCATAGTCGCCATAGGGCGACATAATTTTTGGGGTGATTATATGGCTTTTAAATCAAGTAGCCAGGAGCTTGCCTTTTACAGACAAAAAATATTATATTTTTTAATCAATCATTCTGGAGAATATACGATTGATGATTTGACTAAAATGTTTGGATTTAAAAAAAGAAGAATACAGGATTTTATATCGGAATACAATCAAAATGGATTTGAAATTATAGTGAGGAAGGGTAAAATCTGTGTAGAAAAAGTTCCGGAAGTTTATGATTCCTTTAATAAGCTTTTGCTTTATCAAAACATGCAAAAGCTTGCCGTATTGCATGAAGTTAAAAAGTATGAAAACGGAATAAACAGAAGGCTTTTGTATGATATCGTATCAAGGGAAAAGGGTATAATTTGGGGTAATACTACTTATCATAACATAATAAACTTTTTGGCTGAAGAAGGTTTGATTTATTATGATAAAAGTTCTAATTTAATAAAACCTTTAAATAATATAACAGATAATCTTAATGATGATGAAATATTGGACCTTTTAATATTTTTAGATGTTGCAAGATTTATATCCTCTAAACCCAAGACGGTAGAGGGAATTTATAATAAAATAAAACTTCAGGCAAAGAAACAGGGGATTTATTTTAACGGTAAAAGGATATATTCTGTAAACAATCGAAGAGTTATCATATTCGATGAGATGATTTTAAAAATAATAGAAGAGGCGATTTTGGAAGAAAAGGCATTGAAGATAAAATATAAAAGCAATAGAGGGGATATTATCGATTTAACAGTAAATCCTTCTGGATTAATATATTTAGACTATAAGGATATGTGGTATTTGGTTGTGCAAAATAATAGGACTAGCCTATATAGATTAGATAAAATAATTCAAGTAGAGATTGTAGAAGGCAGTTTAAGCGGATTTAATAAAGACTTGTTTGAAGAAAGCTTTGGAGTATCTCCAGAGGAGCTAGAGGATATAATAATCAGATTTGATAAAGAACAATTTATATATAAAAAACTTATAAAATACAAAGCAGTGCATAAAAGCGCAGAAATAATTGAGACAGAAGATAGCTATATTTTAAAGGATAAGGTAAGAGGGGTTTTAGAAATAAAAAGATGGATAAGGGGATTTGGAAAAAGCGCCTATATAATAGAACCAAGAAGGCTTAGGGAAGATGTAATCAAAGATTTAGATCTTATGATAAAAAGGTATGGTGATATAGATGGATGAGGCGTATTATCTTATAAAGATAATTAATGCCCTTGAGGATGGCTCAAAGACAATTAAAGAATTAAGCGAAATAACAGGAATTGAAAAGAATAATTTGAAAAGGTTCTTTGCAATGGATTTAAAAAACGGAGGAAACCTTTTAAACTTTTGGAATATAGAGCTTTATGATGAGGATGGCAACAATATTTATTTTGCCGATTCATTTTTAGAAGATGATGATGTATTTCCAGATACAGAATATTATATGGAATTTTTAAAGGATGACGTTGAGGTCCTAATATTTAACGACGTAGCATCCTATGAACCAATAGGGCAATTAAGCGAAAAGGAAAGGTTTTTGCTTTTTGAAATTTTAAGTTTATCTAATTCAGAAAGATTAAATAGCATAAAAGAAAAGATTTTTGCATCTCAAAAAGAATATTATGATAAACTAAATAAACTGTCAGAAAGAAGGATTATAAAACAGTATATAAGCTTAAATGCCTTTGATAAAGGAATAATTGTAGAACTTTATAAAGCTATGGATAATAAAAATAGAATAATTTTAGAATTAAAATCTGGTAAAAAAATGAGCATAATTCCGCAGAGGATTTTATACGAAGATGATGCTGGAAGGTGGTATCTTGAGGCTGTAAGAAAGGGAAGATGCTTTATAATCGATTTAGACAACATCGTAAAAATATATAATGAAAAATGTATAAAAAAACAAACAATGGATGAAATTTATACAAGCTTTGGAATCGGCAAAAGAATAACTTATGTTAAACTTAGGGTTTATAACGAAAAAAACGCAAAGGAGAGGGCAATAAGGTTTTTATTAAGAAAAAACATAATAGAACAAAAAAGCTTTGATGATTATATAGAAATTAAGGCAAAGGTTTCAGATATTGCTGTGTTTAAACGTTGGTTAAGGGAGATGGGGCCATCAGTAGTTTTACTTGAACCAGGATGGCTAAGAAAACAAATCATTGATAGTTTATATTGCTGGAGAAGAATTTATGAAGAAGGGGAAAATTAATCCCCCTCTTTTCTTAATAATCATTAAGTTCAAATAAAAAACTAGACTTATACTTTTCACGTAAGCAGGGATTGTTTTTTATTTGATTGCACTCCAACTGATATTTATTATGGTCAAGCCATATTTTAAATATTTTTATTCCATCAATATCATTGTCCCAAAGAGCTCTGAAACAATATTTGCCATTCGACGAACCCTTATATAAATTAGGGTAATTAAATCCATAATTATTATTGTGAAATAACACACCAATTAAAGCGGAGCTATTGTCTTTGCCTTTACTATATGAATTTATTTTTTTTACCATTTCTAATATTTGAGAATAAATAAAATGTTTTGCTTCAGGATTTTGAGAGATAAGATTTTGCACTTCTTTAGTTACAAATTTTTTTGTTTGTAAATAATCTTCAAGAAGAAATATGCCAAAAGCATTTAATGCTACATATGTGGTGTTATTTATATCTACTTTTTCAAAGAAAAACGAGTTGTTTTCAATAAAATCTTTTTCTTTGTTATTTAGTTCATTTATGTCAACCTGTAAATTATTATTAATTTTTTTTATTAATTCTAAATGAGTAAGCAGTGCTTCGATGTCTATTTTTATTGGAATAGGAGGTATTTTCATTAGGACGATAGCATCTTCATATATGTATCCTGTAGAATAACCAAAAAAAGATCCAGCAGCATATCCAAGATATGTAATGAGCTTATATCCTCCTATAGGAGCAAAAAAAGTGTCTATTGTGTTGTATTTTAATAATTCGGATGATATTTCTTGCATAAAGTTACCTAATGCTCTATTTAGTTTAATTTTATCATTTACATCTACATAATCGATTTTTATTAGTTTAACATTTGCATCATAAAGCTTTTCAAAAATTTTCTTGTTGATTTCAGCTGCTTTTTTACCGCTTATAGTGTCAGTATGTAATATTGTTATATTTGGCTTATCTTGTAATTCGTTTTGCTTTTGAAGTGCATACAAGATTGAAAATTCAGCACTTACTTTGTTAGGGTTATTTTCAATTCCCTTTATAATATTATTTATATTTATCTTTTCAAGTATATGTTTTTTTGTTAATTCTGGATACAACTCGTGTATTATGTTATTTTTATTAAATAATGAGATTCCACCTGTCATAATTATATTTTTATATTTTATTTTCATGCTAATCACCTTTTTATTAATGTAATTTTAAATAATATATTACCATAACAAGTAAATATATTGTAATCGGCAAGTACTTTTGGAGAAATTTCGGAAATTTTTTATCCCGAAATTTTTCCATCTAATCATTAAATAGCGACTTCCTGTTTTCCAACCTGTAGCTTTTGCCTGTCATATTAAAAATCTCACATCGGTAGGTTAGCCTGTCCAATATAGCTGTGGTTAATGCTACATCCTGCAAAAGCTCACTCCACTCTTCAAACCCTTTATTAGATGTGATAATTATTGACGTTTGTTCATGTAGATTTGATATTAATTGAAAAAACATATTTGCTTCTTCATGTGAAATCGGTAAATATCCAATTTCATCAATTATGACAAGGTCTGAAGAGTATATCCTATTTATTTTACTTTTGCTTTTCCTTGATATATCCTGTGTTTTTAAATGATACATTAGCCTGTCCATCGTTGTGAAACTTACCTTGTATCCCATTTCAACAGCTTTGTATCCAAGTGCTATTGCAAGATGCGTTTTACCTACTCCAGGTGGCCCTAAAAATATTAGGTTATATATATTATCTATCCAGTCCATCTCTAAAAGCCTGTTTATCTGCTTTTTAGTTATTGATCTTTGAAACTCTGTGTCAAAGCTTTCTATTGTTTTTATCACAGGAAATCCAGCCTGTTTTAGCCTTCTTTCCTGTGCCTTTCTATTTCTTTGCTCTATCTCACCCTTTAATAGCTCTATTATCAAATCATGGTATGATAAATCTTTATTATCTGCATCATCAATAATCTTCTGGACGTTATCCCGTATATACCCAAGCTTAAGATTCCTCGCATAATCTTTGATTATCTTTATCTTATCCATTGCCCTATCCCTCCAATTATCTTACAATATTCTTCAATGCTTCTTATGTCAGGTTTTACATTCTTGTATTTTTCAGGGATAGGATTTGTTTTCTGTTTTTCTGTGCCTATTTTTTCTTTTTCTTTAAGATTGAAATATTCAACCGCTTCTTTAAAAAGCGTAGCTGAATACATCCTTCTTTCCAAGCAATACATTAAAGCTTTATTAATTACATCAGCATCAATGCCTTCTACTGCTTTTTTTAAAAGACTTAATTGATCCCTAAAATATCTTGCTTTTTCTTTTCTGATTTCATCTAACAGGATTTTAGCTTCTTCTGAAAAGCCAAGCAATCTAAAAACATCATCATAAAGCTTATCAAGTTCAGTATTTCTATCTCTTTCAGGATGCGAAAGTTTTATCAACTTCCCCCTTTCATTGGATATCCTATGCTTAACTATTAAATTATTTTTTTCAATATCCAAAACTTTGATAAATTCACCTTCGATAACAACATTAACCTTTTTACCAGGTTCATAAGTTCCTTTGGGTAATTGATACCTATTTTGCTTATACAATAGGGTATTGTCTTTTCTAACGACATAGGTTAAAATGTTCTTAGGTGAATTTTGTTTTGGGGATACCGGAATTAAGTGTTGTTTTTCGAGTGCAAACACTTCTTTCGGTATTCTTTTTATTGTCCCATGAACGTTTGCATTACCTGTTCTATCGAGCCATTCTAAGCAGGATTTATTAAATGAATCTATATCTTCAAAAACTCTATGTTTTGCAAAATTATTCTTAACATATTTTACTACCGCTTCTATTTTTCCCTTACTTTCTGGGTCATATGGTCTACATAATCTAATTTTAAATTTCATAAAGTCCATATATTTTTGAAATTCTTCAGTATATATTACATCACCAAAGTTTTCATCAACTGCAAGAAGCCTATCTTGATCATAAACAATCTCTTTAGTTCTTCCACCAAAGAATTCAAATGCTTTATCGTGTGCTTCAACAAAATCTGTGGTGGTAAAGGGCTTGGCCTGCCAGTAGGCAAACTTCATTCTTGAATGTGATAGAACCATGGCAAAACAATACAACTTTATTCTTGAGCCATCTATAGTATCAACCCAAATCTGACCAAAATCCACCTGTGATTGGAATCCCATTTCTAATTCTTCTACTGCTTCATATTGTCTTTTGTGTCCCTGCTTTGGTATTTTGTATTCACTTCTCAAGGAACTTATATATGCCCTTACTGATCTTTCAGAACACGGAACATTGCCATATCTTTCTTTAATCCAGTCAGTTATCTGAGCCGATGATAAATCAGGATAAGTGCTAAGCCATTCAAGTATATGATCCTTGTAGATATCAAGCTTTTTCTTTTTTCTCTTTCTGTTTAAATCTGCAAATTCATCAGGTGTCATGTTGAAGTATTTACTAACCGTTTTGTAATCCACCCCCAGATATCTTGCAATTTGAGACTTTTTCAAGCCATTTCCCTTTAGGTTTTTGATTTCAGAAAACAATCTCCATCCCTTCTTTTTACCATTTATGATTCCCACAATATCTCCCCCTGTTATCTTAAACTAATTAAATTTTAACAGGAGAAGATAGTTGCTGTATATATTACTGGTAAATTTTCGGGATTTTTAACTTCCGAAATCTCTCCATTTTATTTTACCACTTACAGAGATATACATGAACAAATAAAAGATTTATATGGTATTGAAGTCTCAGCTGAAATGGTAAGCATAATAACAGATAGAGTAATCACTGAATTTAAAGAATGGCAATCAAGGTCTTTAGAAAAAAATTATCCCTCTATCTTTATTGTTAAACAGCACATTATTTCATCAAATAATCAATTAAAAAATGCAAATTATTTTACCACTTACATGTCTGTAAGTGGTAAAATAAAATGGGTTCTCCCGCAAATTTGGTGAAAGGAATTTGCCTTTCTAAATGGTATAATAAAGATAAATTATTTTAAATTAGAAAGGTGTTATTTTGAAAATATTAACAACAATATTCCAACCAAATTACTCTGTAAAAGAAACAAAAATTCATGATAATATGATTGAAATCACAATTATTTCAAATTCAAAACAATGCTTATGCCCCAAATGTAATACTCCAAGTTTTAAAATTCATAGCACATATATTAGAAAAGTAGCAGATTTACCAATATCAGCATTTAAAACAACACTATATATTATTTCAAGAAAATTCTTTTGCACTAATTCAGAATGCGATTTAAAGATTTTTACAGAAAGACATACTGACTTTGTTCAAAGATATCAAAGAAGAACCCAAAGACTTAATAAACAAATTGAAAAAATAGTTTTTGTATTAAGTGCAGAGTTAGCATCTAAAATTATTAGCCAATTATTTACTCCACTTAGTGCTGATACCGCAATAAGAATTATTAAAAATACTGAAATAAAAATAAATTCAGATTACACAGAAATAGGAATTGATGATTGGGCTTTTAAAAAAGGCACAAATTATGGAACATTAATATGTGATTTAAAAACAAGGAAACCTATAGATATTCTTAAGGACAGAAACCTTCAAACAATTGAAGGGTGGCTTAAAGAGCATAACAATGTTAAAATCATTACGCGAGATAGATCTTTAACATATTATAAAGCAATAAGTAATGTCATACCTGAAGCCAAACAAATAGTAGATAAATGGCATTTACTTAATAATGCCTTCAATGTATTAAAAAATATACTTATTAGAAAATATTCATCGGGGATACGAATTAAAATAAACGAAGCATTTATATGCAACACAGAAAAACAAGAAAATAAAAAGCTAACCAAGATTCAACAAAAACAACAAGAGAGGTTATTTAAAAAGCATGAAAAGATTCAGGAAGTTAAATATCTTAAATCATTACACTTAAGTAAATCTGAAATTTCAAGAAGACAGGTTTAGATTATAAAACAGTTACTAAATATCTTCAAATTGAAGAAATGCCTGATTTAAAGACAATTAAAAAATCAAGTATTATTGATGAATATTTAGATTTTATTAAAGAAAAATATCAAGATGGAGTATTTGCTTCAGAAATTTATAAATTAATAAGAGAAAAAGGATATACAGGAAGCGAAAGAACTGTCAGATACCATGTAAGCAAATTGAAAATTGAGATAGATTCAGAAGGGCAGAAAAAAGAAAGGGAACAAAAGATAACTTTAGAAAAGTTAATAGAACTTTTGTGGAAAGACGTTGAACATTTAAAATATAGTGATAAGGCCAAACTTGAAACTGTATTAAAAAATAAAAGTGATTTAAGCAGGCTCTATAATCTAATACAAAACTTTAAAATAATAATAGAAAAAAGGGAAGTAGATAAATTCATAAATTGGTTGAAAGAAGCTGAAGAATCAGAATTTAAGGAACTCAGTGTATTTGTTAAAGGAATTTATAATGATTATGAAGCAACCTTAAATATTCTAAAAACTGATTTTAGCAATGCTTTATTAGAAGGAGATGTGAATAGACTTAAAACTATAAAAAGACAAATGTTTGGGCGTGCAGGATTTGAGTTACTTAGGAAGAAAGTGTTGTATCAAATTTAATGGTTAAAATTAACAGGCAAATAAAAAGTATTTTTCTTTATTTTTTCACCAAATTTACGGGAGAACCCAAAAGTACTTGCCGATTACAATGTCTTAATATTTATTATAAGAGTTATTTTATTACCCTTTTGTTGCTTGAGTTAAATAAAATTAAGTGCTATAATTTAAAAAGTTAATATCAACAAATTTCAACAAAATATTTGCAATTAAGTTGTGTTAAAATATATATAAGCAGAGATTTCGCACTTGAAAATTTTTAGGGCGGTAAACCCGTTGATTTATAAGGGTTAAGAAATAGTAAGCAGAAATTAGGTATTTTCCGATTTTTACTGGAAAATATAGAGAAAAAATTTGCATAAAGAAAGCATCCTTTTTATAATAGTTTTGCCACAAACAAACATAAAAAGGATGCTGATGAAATGAACAAAAGTTATTTAAAACAAATGCTCACTTACTTTTCTAAAGTATATCATCTTGGAGAAAAAATCAATACCTTAAATAAAAAAAGATTTAAATCTCCATTTGAAATCTCGACGATTACTTTTATAGTTTTATTTGCATTTATGCTTCAAATAAGGAGTTTTAATAAATTAGAACATTGGCTTAAAAAAGGTAAATTTAAAAAGATACTACCTAAAAACACTAAAGTGCCTCGAATTGACGCCGTTAGGCGTTGTTTGAGTGATTTTGATTTGGAAGGTTTAAAAAATATTCATAGAGATATAATAAAAACTGCCATTAAAAATAAAGTATTTCGAAATGGAACTATAGATGGATTAAAAGTAGTTGCTATAGATGGTGTAGAGTTGTTTGAAAGTACTAAAAAATGTTGTGAAAAATGCCCTTCACGAAAACATAGGGATGGTATTACACATTATTTTCATAGAGCTGTAATTTGTTCAACAGTAGGTTCTGATCCACATATTATATTAGGTGCAGAAATGCTTGAGCCTAAAAGTGATAGCTCAGATAAAGATGAAGGTGAAATTACAGGAGCAAAAAGACTAATTAACAATTTATACAAGAAATATCATCATTTTGCAGATATAATAGTAGCTGACGCCTTATTTTGTAAATCTACATGGATAAAAGAAGTTCTATCTATAGGAATGAATGCCGTAGTAAGGGTTAAGGATGAAAGACTTCATATTGTAAAGGACGCATTAGCATTATTTAAGTGCCGTGAGGCTAATAAAGAATGGATTGTAAAACAAGGGAATAAAAAATATACCAAAATTAAAGCTTGGGATGAAGATAATTTTGAAATGGCTGATGAAACTGTTAAAGTTAGATTTATAAGGTTTGTCGAAGAAATGCATACTGGAGATAAAATAGAAATTAAAGAAGCTTGGATTATAACAACAGACAAATTTACTTCATCACAAACTTTATGGGAAATAATGCACAAGAGATGGGATATTGAAAACAATGCTTTTCATCAACTTAAAACAGAATGGCATTTAGGCCATTGCTTTCTTCATAGTCCTACGGGCGTAGAAACAGTGCTAATGTTTATAATTATAGCATTTAATCTTATGCAGTTATATTTATTTAGATGTATTAGAGGTTTTAGAAAGAAAAGAATGCTTCAAATAAATATTATTGAGGATATAAGAGATGAGAGATTTACAATAGAAGATACCTGGAATAATCCAGTATTTGAAAAAACTTAATGCAACAATAAAATTGGAAATTAATTATTTAAATTTCTTGGGGTAGGGGGAGTTATAACTATTTTTACAATCTACAGGGATGGCGGAATACCATTTCTTCAATAAGATGTAATAAAATATAATTTCAGTAAAAATAAAAATTCTACTGGAATTTTACTGCGAAATCTCTGATATATAAGTATTTATATTGCATGGAGGGAAAAATGAGTAGTATAGTTCATGACTATGTCGAAGATTATATTAGAGGGTTAATACAACAAAAGGATGAAATACTACTTGAATTAGAAGATTATGCAGCAAAAAATAGTGTTCCAATAATCCATAAGGAAGTTGGACAGCTCTTGAAGATATTAATAAAAGGAAATGATGTTAAGAATATTTTAGAGGTTGGAACTGCAATAGGTTATTCTGCCATTCTAATGGCAAAGGCATCTGAAGATTGCAAAATCACTTCCATAGAAAGAGACGAAACTATGCTAAATAAAGCAATGGAAAATATAAACAAAGCAAACCTTAATAATAGAATAAAAATAATTTTTGGTGAAGCAGGTGAGGTTTTGCCAAAGCTTGAAGGCGAGTTCGACCTTATTTTCTTAGATGCTGCAAAGGGACATTATATTCATTTTTTACCTGATTGTCTAAGGCTTTTAAAAGATGGCGGGATGCTAATATCTGACAATGTTTTATTTAGGGGAATGATAGCAACAAATGAACTTGTAAAAAGAAGAAAAATTACAATAGTTAAAAGACTTAGAAGATATCTTGATGCAATATCGAATCATCCTAATTTAGAAACCGTAGTTCTTCCTATAGGAGATGGGCTTGCAATAAGCCTTAAGATTAAGGAGGTGTAATGTTGAAGATAGAACTTTTAGCACCAGCTGGAAATCTTGAAAAGCTCAAGGTTGCGGTTTTATATGGAGCAGATGCGGTTTATATAGGCGGTGAAGCCTATAGCCTTAGGGCTATGGCGGATAATTTTGATATTGAGGATATGAAGGAAGGACTAAAATTTGCCCATGAACATGGTGCAAAGGTTTATGTTACAGTTAATATTTTTGCTCATAATGATGATTTAAAGGGTATGCCTACATATATAAAGACTTTAAATGATATAGGCGTAGATGCTATAATAGTTTCAGATCCAGGTGTTTTTTCAATAGTAAAGGAAGTTGCACCTGATATGGAGGTTCATATAAGCACTCAGGCAAACAATACAAACTATAAAACCTGTGAGTTTTGGTATAAGCTAGGAGCAAAAAGGATAGTTCTTGCAAGGGAGTTATCTTTAAAGGAAATAAAGGAAATAAGAAAAATGGCTCCAAAGGACTTAGAACTAGAAGCATTTGTTCATGGGGCGATGTGTATATCCTATTCAGGAAGATGCCTTTTATCAAATTATATGACCTACAGAGATGCCAACAGAGGAGCTTGCGCTCACCCCTGTAGGTATAAATATTATTTAGTTGAAGAAAAAAGACCCGGGCAGTATTTCCCAGTATTTGAAGATGAACGTGGGACATATATATTAAATTCTAATGATTTGTGCATGATAGAACACATCCCTGAACTAGTTGAAAGTGGAATAACAAGCTTTAAAATAGAAGGTAGAATGAAAAGTTCCTATTATGTAGCAACGGTTGTTAAAGCTTATAGACAAGCAATTGATGCTTATCTTGAGGATAAGGATAATTATAAATTTAATCCTAAGTGGCTTGAAGAGGTTTCAAAGGCAAGCCATAGGGAATTTTCTACTGGTTTTTATTTTGGCAAACCCCAAAGGCAAATTTATTCAACATCTTCATATATAAGAACCCATGATGTTGTTGGAATTGTTGTTGATTACGATGAAAATAGCAAAGTAGCTACAATAGAACAAAGAAATAAAATATTCAAGGGTGATATGGTTGAAATTTTAACTCCAAAGGGTGACAATTTTACCTTAACATTGGAGCATATGTGGAATGTTGATGGAGAAGAAATAGATTCTACTCCCCATCCACAGATGATATATAAAATAAAAACGGATAAAAAATTAAAACCATATGATATGTTGGTTAAAGAGAAAGGGGATAAAGATGAGTAGACCTATATTAATTGGAATTGCAGGTGGAACTGGTTCAGGAAAAAGCACTGTTGCAAATGAAATATTTTATAGTCTGCCAGGAGAAAGTATAGCAGTAATTGAACAAGATTCTTACTACAAGGATCAAAGTCACCTAACATTAGAAGAGAGAAAGAAGACCAACTATGACCATCCCGATGCCTTTGATACAGAACTTTTAGTAAAACACCTTAAAATGCTTCTTAATGGGGAAGCAATAGAAAAGCCAATGTATGATTTTGAGGTCCATAATCGCAAGAAAGAAACTATAAGGGTTGAACCAAAGGATATAATTATATTGGAAGGGATACTTATATTGGCAGAACCAGAAATTAGAAATTTATTAGATATTAAAATATTTGTGGATACCGATGCCGATGTGAGAATCATTAGAAGAATTCAAAGGGATATTAAGGAAAGAGGAAGAACAATAGATTCGGTAATAGATCAATATATGAATGTTGTTCGCCCAATGCATATGCAATTCGTTGAGCCAACAAAACGATATGCGGATATTATAATACCAGAGGGTGGATATAATAAGGTAGCAATAGATATATTAATAGCAAAAATAAAACAAATTTTAGCGAAAAATTAGTAACAAATACCCTCCAGTTGGCATATTATAATACATAGCCACCTGGGGGGTGAAACTTTGTTGCTGCAAATTATTCTTCTAATTATTGAAACTACAGAAAATTTTATTGGATATCTAACGAATGGCAAGTCTTTTCCACAGCCCCTTACAGAGGAGGAGGAAAGGGAATTATTTTTAGCTTATAAAAAGGGTGATCAGAAGGCAAAAAACGAACTTATAACTCGCAATTTAAGATTAGTTGCCCACGTCATTAAAAAGTTTAACCCTAATCCAAAGGATTCTGATGATTTGATATCCATAGGAACAGTTGGTCTTATAAAAGCGATTGAGACTTTTGATAAGGCAAAGGGAAGCAGATTTGCAACCTATGCAGCAAGGTGTATAGAAAACGAGATTTTAATGCATGTAAGGAGCACTAAAAAATCAAAATCTGAAGTCTACCTTCAAGATCCAATCGGAGTTGACAAGGAAGGCAATGAGATATGCCTTATTGATATATTAGGAACAGATAGTGAAAAAATAGTAGATGAAGTAGACAATAAGATTTCAACAAAAAAACTAAAGACCCTTATAAATAAAATTTTAGATGAAAAAGAAAAAATAATAATCGAATTGAGATATGGAATATCAGGAGAGCCTTTAACACAAAGGGAAATTGCTAAAATGCTTGGGATATCAAGGTCGTATGTTTCAAGAATAGAAAAAAGGGCTCTTAAAAAACTTGCAAAGGCTATGAAGGTTTAAGGGCATTTCAGAAAATCTGGAATGCTCTTTTTATGTAAAATTTTCTAAAAAAAACTTTATATTAATATTCACTACATGTATAATATATGTGAATACTATATTATGGGGTGCTGTATGTTAAGGGATATAAGACCGGATTTTTATGTTCCAAGTATTTATTCAATTGATTTTTCTAAACTAAAAAAAATAGGAATAAAATCGTTAATTGTTGATATAGATAATACATTAATGTATTGGGGAGCAAAGAATCCAGATGAAAGAGCAAAGGAACTTTTAAATTATCTTGTGAATGAAGGTTTTAAAGTATGCCTTTTATCTAATAGCTCTAAAAGGAGAATAACAAGGTTTAAAGGAGATATTGATATAGAATATTATTCAGCTTTTGGAATTAAACCTATGAAAAAAATGTTTGAAGGGGCATTAAAGATATTAAATTCAAAACCTAATGAGACCTGTTGTATAGGAGATCAGATTTATACTGATGTTTTAGGTGCCAAAAGGTGCGGGATTATAACTATTTTAGTAGATCCTACAGAAAAAAAAGAATTTATTACGACAAAAATAATAAGAAAGGTTGAAGGGAAAATAAGGAATAGCCTAAACTATTCAAAGGAGATAATGAAAGATGAATGAAATTTATGGGTTATTAGGTAAAAAGCTTGGTTATAGCTTTTCGCCAATAATACATAACATTATTTTAAAAGAATTAAATATCAATGGATTATATTGTTTATTTGAAGTTGAAGAGGATAAATTAAATTTAGCCTTTGAAGGATTTAAAATATTAAAAATAAAGGGTATCAATGTAACTATTCCATATAAAATAAAAACTATGGAATTGGTTGATGAATTATCGTTGGAAGCTAAAAATATAGGCTCAATTAATACGATAAAGTTTATGGAAGGATATTCTATAGGTTATAATACAGATTATTTTGGCTTTATTAGTTCATTGTCAAAATATAACATCGATGTTAAAAATAAGATAGTTTATGTTTTAGGAACAGGTGGAGCATCAAGGGCTGTTATTCAAGCCCTAAAGGATTTAAATTCAAAGAAAATAATTGCTGTAACAAGGAACAAAAAAAATAAAAAGGATCTGGATGTGGAACTTATTGATTATTATGAGCTATCAAAGAAAGGAAAAGGGGATATTTTAATCAATTGCACTCCATTAGGTATGAATCCGGATTTGGATATTTTACCTATAGAAAGAGACATCATTGCTAATTTTAGTATTGTTTATGATTTAATTTATAATCCAAAGGAAACAATCCTAATGAAATGGGCAAAACAATTTAATATTCCTTCCTATAATGGAATGGCAATGCTGGTTTACCAGGCGATAAAGGCTCAGGAAGTTTGGAATGGAACAAATTTAGATATTAAATTAGCAGATAAAATAATAGAAATTCTTAATAAAGATGTTTTAAAAATGTAAAAACTTGTAAAAATTATAATAAGAAAATTTTTACAGGTGATAAAATGGAAGTTCTTGATGGAATAAGTTTAGATTTGTTTTATTTAGATGATATTCTTCAAAGAGAACATTTTATATTAAAAAATAACAATATTATTCCATTATATGTAAATGAAAATAGAATGGTTTTAGGTGTGAATGAAAATTCAAGTGAAATAGTGATTAAAGATTTAGAAAATTTTTCTCAAAAGGAGATATTAAAACTAAAAATAAAATCTACTACCAATTTTTTATCCAAAAACCGATATTATGACTTAACATCCGCCTCTAATTTACTTGATTGGATAATAGAGTATGCAGTTTTTAAGAATGCTAGCGATGTTCATATTGAGCCCTTTGAAAAATATGCACGAGTAAGAATAAGGATTGATGGAGAACTTAACGAGATTTTAAGAATATCCTATGAAGCTTATAATTTAATTACTAACAGGATTAAGTTCCTTGCAAACATGGATATTGCAGAAAAGAGGATTCCATTGGATGGAAAATTTTCTGTTAAATTAAATGAAATAAATTATGATTTAAGGGTTTCAACAATCCCTACTTGTTATTCTGAAAAAATTGTGATAAGGATTTTATATAGGGAATCTAAAATATTAGATTTAAATCAAATAGGTATGGCAGAAGAACATAAAAAAATTTTACTTGGTGCATTAAGCAAAGGTAATGGTATTATTTTAGTTACGGGTCCAACAGGTAGCGGTAAATCCTCGACCTTATATTCTATTTTAAAGTTATTAAATAAGGAAAGCCTTAATGTTATGACGATTGAAGATCCAGTTGAATATTCTGTTGATGGTATTAATCAAATAAATGTTAATCCAAAGGCAGGGCTCAATTTTGCAACGGGACTTAGGGCTATTTTAAGGCAGGATCCGGATGTTATAATGATAGGTGAGATAAGAGATAAGGAAACTGCAGAGATTGCAGTTAGAGCAGCAGTTACAGGACATTTAGTTCTTTCTACGTTTCACACGAATGATGTTTTTACAACTATAACTAGATTACTAGAAATGAAAATAGAGCCATATTTATTAGCTTCAGCAATTAATCTTATAATTTCACAACGACTTGTAAAAAAAATTTGCCCTAATTGTAAAGAAGAATATAAGCCTTCAAATTTTGAAATGAAGACTTTGGGGTGGGACCAAAATATTTATAAGGCTAAAGGATGTAGAGAATGTAATTTTACTGGTTATAAGGGCCGAATTGGTATTTTTGAACTTTTGCAGATTAAAGAAAAACAAAGGGAGGTTATTGCAAACAATTTTAATGAGACAAAAATAAAAGAAACATGCTCAGATTATAAAAATTTAATAGAGTATTGCAAAACGCTTGTTGTCCAAGGGATTACAACCTTTGATGAATATTTAAAAATAGCTTATTTATATGATTAAGGGGGAATGGACATTGCTTAGTGTAGATGAATTGCTAAAAAAGGCTGTTGAACTTGAAGCATCAGATATTCATATAACTGTTGGTATTCCACCAACCTTTAGAATTAATGGTGTTCTACAACATATAGGTGAAGAAAAGTTAACTCCTAAGGATACGGAACAATTTGTTAAACACATTTTAAATGAAAATCAGTATGAATATTATATAAAAAATGGTGAAATAGATTTATCCTACTCTATTCAAGGTGTTGGAAGATTTAGAATAAACGTTTTTAAACAAAGAGGGAGCGATGCACTGGCGATTAGAATAGTTGCTCTTCAGATTCCAACCCTTGAAAAATTAGGAATGCCTCCAGTCTTAAAAGAACTTTGCACAAAAACAAGAGGATTGATATTGGTCACAGGACCAACAGGAAGTGGAAAATCTACAACATTAGCAGCAATGATAAACGAAATTAACAATACCCGTAATTGCCATATCATTACATTGGAAGATCCTATAGAATATTTACATAAACATAAAAAAAGCATTGTTAATCAAAGGGAAATTGGCTATGATACAAAATCCTATGCAAGTGCACTAAGGGCTGCCCTAAGGGAAGACCCTGATGTTATTTTGGTTGGCGAGATGAGGGATCTTGAAACTATATCAATAGCAATTACCGCTGCAGAAACTGGACATTTGGTATTATCAACACTCCATACCATTGGAGCTTCAAAAACTATAGATAGAATAGTTGATGTTTTTCCACCCCATCAACAACAGCAAATAAAGGTGCAACTTGCAGCTGTATTAGAGGGTGTTATTTCTCAACAGCTTATAACAAGAGCTGATGCTTCTGGAAGAGTTTGTGCTATGGAAATAATGGTCGCAACTCCTGCAGTGAGAAATCTAATTAGAGAAGGGAAAACGCATCAAATAGATTCTGTAGTTCAAACCGGTGGAAAATATGGAATGAAGACTATGGATTCATCTTTGGTTGAACTTTACAAAAAAGGATTGATATCACAAGAAGACGCTTTAACCCATGCTGTAGATAGGGATATTATGGAAAGATTAATGAGACTATAAAGAGGTGTTTTTTATGCTACCCCTTAGGATTGAATTAAAAAATAAAATCCCTAAGGGGGGTTCTGTTAATATAAAAACTTTTTGCTTTTCAAAACGTGATTTGTCAAATTTATTTAGATGCTTTTATTTTGTTATATCTTCAGGAATTAATTTAGTTAAAGGTATCAATATATTAAAAGGTTTTTTGAGGAATAGAAAATACAATAATATTCTTAATAATATTTTTCAATATATAGCTATTGGAAATAGTTTGAGCGAGTCAATGAAACTTACTGGATGCTTCCCTGACTTTGTAATTGAATTAATAAAAATTGGTGAAAATACAGGAAAACTTGAGGAAATTTTTTTAGAACTTTCTAGCTATTATGAAGAAGAATACAATTTTGAAGCAAAACTTAAGGAAGCCATTTATTATCCTATATTTTTACTATCGACATCATTTGTTGCCTTTTTAATTATTTCCAAACAAGTAATTCCTAAATTTTTTGTTTTATTCCGGGAACTTAATATTAAAGAGTTGCCCCAAATAACAAAATATGCAATTTATTTTAACAAAATTTTTTATTATTTTATTTTAGGTTTTATTTTTATGATTTTGGCATTTTTTGTTTTGTCCATTGTAAGGAACAAAAGGATAAAAATGTTTTATCACAGGATTATGTTAAGTGTCCCTTTATATAAAGATATAAAAACTAATTTAGAAATATCAAGATTCACAAAATGTTTAGCTTTAATATTAGAAAGTGGAGGTTCCATTATAGAAGCTCTTGAATCATCAAAAAAACTTATAGGGAACCTAATTATGTATGAAGATGTTGAAGGAGCAATAAATGACATTAAACTGGGGAAAAGTATATCAGAAGCTTTCAATATAAGTAGAACTTTTCCTTTGTTTTTTATTGAATTAATTTCAGTTGGTGAGGAAACTGGTGAACTGGAAGATTCACTGAAAAATATATCGAATTTTTTAAATGCAGAGATTTTAAAAAGACTAAAATCGTTAGTAAATATTATAAATCCTATAATCATAATTATCATATCAGTGCATGTAGGTTTTTTGGTTTTATCTATAATGCTTCCGATGTTTGAACTTTTAAATAATTTTAATTTATAAATATAGGGGGAATTATTTTGGCAATATTGATTTTTATTATTGGCCTTATTATTGGAAGTTTTTTAAATGTTTGTATATATAGAATTCCAAGGGAGGAATCGATAGTTTTTCCCCCCTCCCATTGTCCGAACTGTAAATTAAACCTTAAATGGAAAGATTTAATTCCTTTGATTAGTTATGCGGTTTTAAGAGGCAGATGTAGATATTGTAAAGCCAGGATATCTCCTGTTTATCCATTTATTGAATTTTTAAATGCATTCTTATATCTTTTAATCTATTTTAAATATGGACTTAGTTTAGAGTTTATAAAATTTGCTTTTTTGACATCTTTAGTTATTGTAATTGGTGTTATCGATTATTTTACTACTGATATTTATACTAATACTATAATTGTGGGATTAATTGTAGGAATAGCATTTGCAATTATTAGTTTCTTTGTTGAAGGAAGTATTATGATTTATATAATTGGCTCTTTAATCGGCGGAGGAGTCATTTCATTGATTATTCTATTGACTAATGGAATGGGATGGGGAGATGCAGAGCTTTTATTCATTATTGGTCTATTTTTGGGAGTTAGGTTGACATTAGTTACTTTATTTTTATCTTTTATCATTGGTGGAATTGTCGGAGGTGTCCTAATAATATTAAAAATTAAATCAAGAAAGGATTATATCCCATTTGGTCCTTTTATTTCGATTGGAGCAGTAATTTCTATTTTGTTTGGGGAGTTTATAATTAATAAATTATTGTTTTAGTGGTGATTATGAAAAAGGGTTTTACTTTATTAGAATTTACCTTATCAATATCAATTATGCTATTAGTTTTTTCAGGACTTGTTTTCCCTTTTAAAAATTATAGTAATATTTTTTTGGGATATTCGAAGAATATGCTGATAAGCGATTTAAAACTTAGCAAAATTATGGCATATTCAAAGGGAGTGGAGGTTACTTTTGCTTTTATTAAAGATGATAAATCCAACGACTACATTGGCTACAATATTTCACAGGGACTTAAGTTTGTAAAAAAGACCTATTTTCCGAAGGATATAATTATTTCAAAAAGTTTAAGCACTATTCCAACTAGTGGTCTATTAACCTTTAATTCTAATGGAAGTGTTTCTCCTTATGCCTGCACGATTGTTTTAATAAATAAAAAAACTAATACGACAAAAAAGATAACTTTAACAATTGGATTTACGAGGATTACAGATAAGTAGTGATGATTATGAAAAAGGGGTTTATTGTTGTTAGGACAATTGTGATTGCTGGGATTGTATCAATTCTTTTAATGTCATTTATTAATTTAAATAATAAAATGTTAAACAATATATTTAAAGCCGATGAAATTGAATATATGCTAAATACATGTAGAAGCATTGTTGAGTTGTATAAATCTGAAGAAGAAAGGATAGGGCCACTAGAAGTTATCGTCCCATTTGATGATTTTGATGAATTGAAAAGTGAAATACTTTTATCTGGTGTTAGAAATTTTTTAAATGTAAATTTTAATGTTCAAGAAGATAAAAGATATCAATTGATGATAAAAGTATTCAATAATTATGGTTTTGAAATATTTAAAATTAAATGTAAAGGAATAAGGGGTGAGGTAGAGCTTTTTTATGCTAAACCATTATGAGAAACAAAGGTTACTTGTTAATTGAAGTTATTATGTATTTTTTAGTAATTAACTTGATATTTATTCTGATTATTGAATTTTATATGTTTTCAAACAAGTTATATAAAAATATTTTTAAAGGTCTAGAGGGCAGAGAAAATACAAGAATTGCTACCGAATTTTTACAAGATAAAATACTTAGTTCTAAAAATATTTACTTTAATAATGGTATTTTGACGGTTGACAACAAAAAAATTTATCTAAACAAAGATGTTTTAATCTATGAATATAACTCTACTCCAGTAGTAGATAAAATAAATTATTTTAACGTTATAGATCTTGGAAGGGGAGTTTATGAAATTCATATATCATCGGGAAACTATGTTAATAAAGTTATCATTAAAAAACGGTAAAAAAGGATTTGTAGAACTAATCCTTATAATTATTTTTGCTGTCTTAATGAGTATATCATTTTTTGCATTAAATACAGCTTACAATAATTTCAATGAGATATATCAAATAAAAAATAAAACTCAATCCAAATACTATGCTGAAATAGGACTTAATTATGCAATAGAAGGGATTAAAAATAAGATTTTTACTGGAAACAGGCAATTTTATTTATTATTCGAAGGTGACTATATTAACGTTTCACAGACCCTACTTGGTAAAAGATATGTTTATATAAAGATAATCTGCACTAACGGAGTAGGATACATTACTTACAATATATCTGTTAAGGGAGTTTATAATGATTATTTAACTTATTTAAGTGAGCAGATAACCATTAAAAATGATTAGGAGGTTAACGAGTGAAGAATATTTCTTTAATAGGAATGCCCGGCTGTGGGAAAACTACAATTGGAAGAATATTAGCAGAAGGATTAGGATACTATTTTGTTGATTTAGATGAATACATTGAGAATAAAAGTGGGATGAGAATTGATTATATTTTTGAAAATTTTGGAGAAAAATTTTTTAGAAAATTAGAATCAGAATCCTTAAAAGAGATTATAGCAGGATCAAAAAAAGTGATAGCCACAGGCGGGGGCGTTATTACAGTTGAAGAAAATATAGAGATATTGAGGGAAAATTCTTTAGTCTTTTATATAAAAAGAGATTTAAAGGATATATTAAAGGATATTGATATAGAAAAAAGACCTTTGCTGAAGGATAATCCTAATGCAATATATGAGCTATATAACAAAAGGCATAAAATATATGAAAAATGTGCACACTTTTTAGTTATCAATGATAAATCAGCTTATGAAACTGCAAAGCATATAATGATGATTGTTAAACGGGAGGTTTAATATGACAACAAAATTTGGACCGTCGGGGATTTCTGATTCTTTTTATGAGGATGGTTATAAATCATCTATTGATTATCCAATGTGGTTAAATAAGATGGGATTGGAACTTTATGAATATTCCTTTGGTAGGGGAATAAATTTAAAGGAAGAAACAGCAATAAAAATAGGAGAGAATTCCAAAAAATATGGTATTCAATTATCTATTCATGCACCATATTATATTAACTTTGCAAGCGAAGATGAAGATATTGTCCAAAAATCAATAGGATACTTAAAAAAAAGTTCATATTTTGCTAAAATAATGGGAGCAGATAGGGTAGTTTTTCACCCAGGTTCTTCAGCAAAGACAGATAGGAAAAGAGCCTTTGATAATTGTAAAAGAGGAATATATGAAGCAATAGATGAGCTTATTAAAGAAGGACTATATCCAGATATAATGATATGCCCTGAAACTATGGGAAAACAAAACCAAATAGGAACTTTAGATGAAATTTTAGAGATTTGTGAGTTTGACGAAAAAATAGTTCCCACAATAGATTTTGGACATATTCATGCATTAGGACGAGGAGCATTAAATAGCGTTGATGATTTTGAGTATATTATAAATAAAGTTGAAGAGAAACTTGGAAAAGATAGAGTTAAAGATATCCATTGCCATTTTAGCAGAATAGAGTGGACAAATGCAGGTGAAAAAAAGCATTGGACGATTGACGATATAGACTTTGGTCCTGAATTTAAGGATCTTGCAATAGTTCTCGTTAAAAAAGATTTATCATTGAGGATAATATGTGAATCAAGAAAAAACATGGCGGAAGATGCATTAAAGCTTAAAAGAATATATCTTGATACATTAAGCAGATTAAAAGACAAATATTAATTGCATTGTTGGCATAAATTTGATAAAATACAATTGTTGTTTAAGAGGATGTGATCTTATGAAACTTTTAATAATCAATGGACCAAATTTAAACATGCTTGGAAAACGTGAAGTAGACCTTTATGGAGAATTAACTTACGATGAATTGTGCCAAAAGATATCTGATTTTGCTAAACAGCATAATGTTGAAGTTGATTTTTATCAAAGCAATGTAGAGGGTGAGATAATAAATAAAATTCATTCTGCTGAGGGAATCTATGATGGGATTATTATAAATCCAGGTGCTTATACACATTATAGTATCGCTATTTATGATGCATTAAGGTCTATTCAAATACCAGCTATTGAAGTTCATTTGACAAATATCTATTCGAGGGAGGAATTTAGAAGAAAGTCGGTTATTGCTCCTGCTTGTGTTGGCCAAATAAGTGGTTTTGGCTATTATTCATATATTTTGGCAATTTTTTATTTTACAAAGGGGGAAGAAGTATGAATATTTTAAAAAGATTAGAAAATTTTAGAAGTCATTTTGATGAATTAGGAATTGATGCTGCTTTAATCATTGGTGACTACAACAGAAATTACTTAAGTGGATTTACAGGCCATGAAAGTTTTTCAGTCATTTTAAAGGATAAAGCTTACTTTCTAACTGATGGTAGATACATAGAACAAGCTCACAAGGAAGTTGTAGGCTACGAAGTTATAGAATATAAGCCACCTATACACGATGCCGTTAAAAACATATTGTTAGAAAACGATGTAAAGGTTTTAGGAGTAGAAGAAGATAGGTTTACATTTCAAGATCTAGAAATATATAAAGAAAAATTAGGAGACATAAAAATAGTTAAACTAAATCATACTATTGAAAAGATAAGAATGATAAAGGAAGAAGAAGAAATAGAACTTATCGCAAAGGCTGCTTCAATTGCCGATATGGCCTTTGAACATATTTTAAAATTTATCAAGCCAGGAGTTGCAGAAAGAGATATTGCTTTAGAAATAGAATACTTTATGAAAAAGCAGGGTGCACAAGGGCTGTCCTTTGATTCAATAGTAGTTTCAGGTGCTAGGTCTTCCTTGCCACATGGAACTCCAACTGATAAAAAGTTAGAGTATGGGGATTTTGTAACTTTAGATTTTGGATGTATATATAATGGATATTGTTCTGATATGACAAGAACAATTGTTGTTGGTAAGGCAACAGAAAAGCAAAAGGAGATATACAATGCAGTTTTAGATGCAAATGAAGCGGCATTAAAGGCAGTAAAGGAAGGTATTAGCTGCTTTGACCTTGATAAAATAGCAAGGGATATAATAACTGAAAGAGGATATGGGGAAAGATTTAGCCATGGTTTAGGACACGGAGTTGGAATGGAGGTTCATGAACTTCCAAGGGTTAACTTTAGAAGCAATGAAGTTTTAGAAGCAGGAATGGTTATTACTGATGAACCAGGGATTTATATTCCAGACTTTGGTGGAGTTAGAATTGAAGAATTAGTTGTTGTGACTAAAGATGGATATAGAGTTCTTTCTCATTCACCAAAGCATTTAATTGAAATCGAGTAATTTTTAATAATTTAGATAAAATTCACAATATGGAGGGATAATATTCATGGTTTCAGCTGGTGATTTTAAAAAAGGAACTACTTTTGAACTCGATGGACAAGTTTTTACAGTTGTTGATTTTATGCATGTAAAGCCTGGAAAAGGAGCTGCCTTCGTAAGAACTAAGCTAAAGAATGTAGTAACAGGAGCAGTTATTGAAAAATCCTTTAGCCCAACTGAAAAGTTCCCAGAAGCAGTTATTGAAAGAAAGGAAATGCAATATCTTTACAATGATGGAACTTTATATTACTTTATGGACACTCAAACTTATGAACAAATTCCATTAAACTATGATAAGGTAGAAGATGCTATCAAATATTTAAAGGAAAATATGACTGCTATAATCAAGTTCTACAAAGGAGAAGCTTTTTCAGTTGAACCACCAACATTTGTTGAGTTAGAAGTTGTTGAAACTGAACCAGGTGTTAGAGGTGATACAGCAACTAACGCATTAAAACCAGCAACAGTTGAAACTGGTGCTACATTTATGGTTCCGCTATTTGTAAATGTTGGCGATGTTATAAGAATTGATACAAGAACAGGTGAATATATGAGCAGAGTTTGATGCATACTATTATTAAGCAGTGGTAAATACCACTGCTTAAATTTTAAAATGGGGTGATTTTATGAACATAGTTAAGGAAAGGGTTTCATACTTAAAAGGGTTGGCTGATGGTCTTGGGATCAATGAAGATACAAAGGAAGGCAGGCTATTAATAGCTATAATCGATGTTTTGGATGAAATCGCAGAGGAAATAGAAAGAATATACGATGAACAGTCTGATCTTGAGGATTATGTTGATGCAATAGACGAAGATTTAACAAGATTAGAGGATGAAATATATGATGAGGATGATGAGGACGACGGATTTGTTGAAGTTGAATGCCCACACTGCCATGAGAAGATATATCTTGATGAAGATGTTTTTGAAGATGAGGATGAAGATGAAATTATATGTCCTAACTGCAGCGAACCTATTTTTATAAAAGATGAATGCAACTGTGATGATGAAAATTGCAATTGTTAGTCCCTAAATTTTTAGGGACTCTTTTTTTATGCGTAAAATAATAAGTAACTTTTTATCATAAAAAATTGAGGACAATAATAAACTTTATATTAAGAAAGGGGGGATATGTTTGATTTTAACGAAAGAAATAATAGAAATATTTCCTGAAGAAATATCATTAGTTTTTAGAAGGACAGAGCCTAACGATATGCAAGGCATTCAAGAAATAAGGCTAAGAGCAAATAAGCCCCTCATGATTGTAAAAAACAATTCAGATTTTTTTATTGGGATAAATGGCGGCATTACTTATGATTGTAATAGTGCGTTTTTAGTTAATATTAAGGATATTGAGAGGACGATTCAAAGGATGACAAATTATTCTTTGTATTCCTTTGAAGATGAATTTAGAAATGGCTATTTGACACTAAAAGGTGGTCATAGGGTAGGAATTGTAGGGAGAACGGTTTTAGGCAGTGAAGGTATTAAAACGCTTAAGAATATTTCTGCATTAAATGTAAGAATTGCAAGGGAAATTAAGGGTTGCTCTGATGCAATTGTAAAAAAATTATATTCAGATGGTATAAAGCATACTTTAATTATATCACCACCAGGATGTGGTAAAACAACCCTTTTAAGGGATATAATAAGAAATTTAAGTGATGGCAATAAGAGATTAAATGTAAGAGGATATAGAATAGGTGTTGTTGATGAAAGAGGAGAAATAGCAGCATGTCATCAAGGAGTTCCACAGCTTGATGTGGGTTTAAGGACGGATGTATTAGATTCCTGTCCAAAGACATTAGGAATTTATATGCTTTTAAGGTCTATGGGACCTGAAATTATTGCAGTTGACGAAATAGGTGGATTAGATGATACAAAAGCAATTCAGGATGCTTTAAAGGCAGGAGTAAAAATTATTGCAACTGCCCATGCAGGAACTTTTGATGAGATTAAGGTAAGAGCTGGTTTTAAGGAAATGATAGAAAATAGTTTTTTTGATGTAGTTATAATTTTAAGTAATAAAAGGGGACCGGGCACAATAGAAAAAATTATTTACCTAACATAAAGGAGGGGTAAAATGCTAAAGTTAATAGGGGGATTAATTATTATTATAGCATCTACTATAACAGGTTTTTACATATCTCATTTGCTTTATGAGAAGGTAAGGCAGCTTAGGGAACTGCAATATGCTCTTCAGATTTTAGAAAGTGAGATAATTTATTCGGCAGAACCTTTATATGTGGCATTATCAAATTTATCGTTAAAAGTAAATGAACCATTAAAAGCTCTTTTCATAGATTTAGCAAATTCAATAAAGGATTTTGAGAAGGACACATTGCATGATATATTTATAAATTCTTTTGACAGACACAAGGATCGCTTTTTGCTAGAAAAGGAAGAAATTGAGGTTTTAGTTAGTTTCTTTTCTAGTTTAGGGACAAGCGATTTAGAGGGACAAAAAAAGAATTTTAATTTAACTATGAAAAAACTAGATATGCTTGAAAAGAAGGCGGATGATAAAAGACAAAGAAATGATAAACTGGTTAAATACTTAGGGTTTGCTTCAGGAATACTTATAGTTGTTATACTAGTTTAGGAGGGGGATTATGTTTGATGTTAATATTATCTTTAAGATTGGAATGATAGGAATTGTAATAATTATTCTCGATAAAATATTTGATAGCCAAGGTAAAAGCGATTTTGCTACCTTAACTACACTAGGGGGAATAATTATAATTTTATTCTTAACAATAAATATGCTAATAAAACTTTTTGATACTGTAAAATCCATGTTCCAATTTTAGAAGGTGATTTCATGGAAATAATAAAGGTTATTTCAATTGCTTTTATAGCTTCAGTATTAATATTATTTATCAAAGAAGACAGGCCTGAGTATGCAGTTCACTTGAGTATAGTTACAGGTTTAATAATATTTTTTATGATGATTTCTAAACTTACTATAGTAATACAAGCCATTCAACAAATTGCTGTAAAGGCTAATATAGACTACACATATTTAAGCATTGTCTTTAAAATAATTGGAATAGCATATTTGGCTTCCTTTGGGATTGAAATTTGTAAAGATTCAGGTCAAAGTTCTATTGCGGGTAAAATTGAATTTGCTGGGAAAATATTGATATTGATTTTATCCTTGCCTATAATGCTTGCGGTAATCGACTTAATAATTAAAATTCTACCATAGGATGTGGTAAATATGAAAATAATGTTAAAAACATCAGCATTAATATTTTTGTTTTTGTTTTTTATTAACATATATGTATTTTCTATGAATAAAGATCCAACTTATACTGATTTTTCTTCTTTAGAAAAAGTATCGAAATCGTTACAACAAACGTATGAATATTTCCCAGAATTAAGTTTAAAAAAGATTCTAGATGATTATAAAAGTTCTGGATCGTTGAAGTTAACTTTTAAGGATTTTACTAAGAATATTATTGGATTTTCGATTAAAGAAATCTTGATTAATTATAAATTGTTGATTGAACTTTTGGTAATTGGAATTATTTCGGCTCTTATGCATAACCTTCAAAATTCCTTTGATGAAAATAGTATAGCTAAAATCGCTAATTTTGCAATATTTCTTTTAATAACTACTATTATAATTAAAAGTTTTACATATGCTATTTCAATTGCAGCTAAAGCTATAACTGATATGGTTGAATTTATGAATGCATTGATTCCGTCGATGATTAGTATTTTGATTGGAACAGGTAGCGTAGCAACAGCAACAACTTTAGATCCAATAATTATGTTTTTCATAAAGTTTTCCAGCGATATAATAAAAAACTTTGTTTTACCAGTTACGATAATCGTGGTAGCTGTCCATATAGTAGATAATTTAAGCGATGATATAAAAATTGGGAAATTAGGGGATTTTATAAATACAATAAATACTTTAGTATTAGGATTTTTAATGACGGTTTTTATAGCGATTATTACAGTTAGAGGAATAACAGCTAATACCTTTGATGAAGTGGCTCTTAAAAGCACTAAATTTGCTGTTGATAAGTTGGTCCCAATTGTTGGCGGTGCTCTTTCGGATGCTGTTGCAACTGTTGCAAGCTATTCTTTAATTTTAAAAGATGCTTTGAGCGTATTCGGTGTAGTTATGATTGTTGGAATTTGTGTTTTTCCTCTTATAAAAATAATGGTTATTAGTTTAATTTATAAATTCACTTGTGTAGTTTTAGAACCTATAGTAGACAAAAAAATTGTAGAGGGTTTAAATGCAGCTAGTAAATCTTTAACGATTGTGTTTGCCGCTGTTTTATCCGTTGCTGTTATGTTTTTTATAATGATAACTATTTTAGCTTCTGCTGGCAAAGTTATTGTTAATGTTGGGTGATGGGTATGCTGAGTTTTTTAAGTTCTTGGGTTAAGATGATATTGAGTATATATATTTTCGCTACTTTAGTAGAAATAGTCTTGCCTACAAATAAATTTAAAAAATATGTTAGGTTTGTTTTAGGCTTTATAATCTTAATTACAATAATTATGCCTATATTTCAATTTATAGGCAAAAATATTGATGTTGAAAATACCGTCGCGTCATATTATGAAAAATATAGTTTAGAGGATGGCAATAATACTAATTTGAATGAATACAATAAGCAATTAATTTTGGAGTTTAAAAATAATTTATCAAAGAGAATAGAAGAGGATATAAAAAATAGGTTAAACCTTGAATATGTTGTTAAAGATATAAAAATTGATGAAAACATGAGTTCACTAAGCTTTGGTAAGGTATATTCCTTAACTTTAATTAGAAGCTACAAAAGTAATATAAAACCAGTTGAAAAGGTAGTAATAGGAAGGACAAATGAGGAAGATGCTGAGACAATAAAGGTAAAAAAATATTTATCTGAGTATCTTAAAATAAGTCAAGATGAAATAACTGTTATAAAGTGAGGGATGGGTATGGATTTAAAGGGCCTTTTAGATAAAAATATGAAAAATCCAAAGAAGTTTATTTTAAACATGATTATAGTAATTTTGATAGGTATTTTGATGATGCTTATCTCAAATGTTTATAAAAGTATCAATTTAGCAGACAAAAAGAAAAAGGAGGAAAAGTCTGTTATTGAGGTTTCAACATATGCTCCACAGCTTACATACGAGGAAAAGTTAAAGAAGGATTTAATAGATATATTAATGCAAATAGATGGTGTAGGAAAAGTTAATGCTATGATTTATTTTGAAGAGGGTGCAAGCACAGTTCCAGCCTACAATGAAAATAATAGCATAAGAAAAATAGAAGAAAAAGATAACCAAGGAGGAACAAGAATTACTACAGAAAATAGCAGAAATATAAATGTTGTTCTTATGAATGAGGGGACTTCGAATAAACCTTTTATTATAAAAGAAATTCGCCCAAGGATTGGAGGTGTTATTGTAGTAGCAGAGGGAGCTAAGAGTCCTTTAATTAAGGAACAAATCATAAATGCGGTGAAAACTGGTTTAAACATTCCAGCAAATAAAGTATCTGTTCTTCCTATGAAAAATTAATTATATAAAAATTATATATATCATATAAATTTATTAGATTATATTTTAGGAGGGGGACTATGTCTGATGTAAAAAGACAAACTGCTATAATTGCTGTGCTAATAATGTTAATAGCAGTGGCGGGATGGGCAGCTAAGCGATTTAACGATTCGGCTTATTTAACTACAATAGGTAAAAATGCTGAAAAATTAGAAGCTACTAATTATTTTGCAGAAAGCAGGATCACAAGGCAACAGGAAAGAAGCGTAGTAAAACAAGAGCTTGAAAAAATAATAAATAGCCAGGAGGCAACAAAGTCTGCAAAGGAAGCTGCCACAACTAAATTAATGCAGCTTAACGACAGAGCACTTAAGGAGAGCAAGATTGAGACTCTTATTAAAGAAAAGGGATTTGAAGATGCATTATGTTTTATCGATGATAATGGTGTAGAGGTTTGCGTAAGAGCTGATAATCCACTAACAAGTGAAGAGGCTAATCAAATAAAGGATATAATAGTAAAAACTACAGGAATATCGCCATCAAGAATTACTGTAAGACAGAAATAATTTTTACTTGATTTTTTTATTTAATAGTAATAAACTAATGATAAGGATGGATACGACAGGAGGTGTAATTAATGGAAACAGAAATAAATGTGAATGAAATGGGGCAAGTAAAAATAGCTCCTGAGGTTATATCCCTTATAGCGTCTATGGCTGTAAGTGAAGTTCAAGGAGTTTCAGATTTAACTGCTGGCTTTACTGGGGATATGCTTGAAAAGGTAGGTGTTAAATCACCAGGTAAGGGCATAAAGGTTCAATTAGGAGAAAATGAAGTTTTAATAGATGTTTATTTAATCGTTGAATATGGAGTGGTTATTCCTGAACTTGCAAAGGAAGTTCAAAGGAAGGTAAAGCTTTCTGTTGAAACAATGACAGGAATTAATGTAACTCAAGTAAATGTCCATATTCAAGGCGTAAACTTTCAAAAAGAAGTAAAGGATGACGATAAGTTAAAAAAATAACCAAAATTAACCCTCTGCTTGCAGAGGGTTAATTTTGGTTAATTTATGAATAGGGAGTGTTACGAATGAACAGTTTAAACAAATTTTTTCTGTTTTTTTATTTAATAATAACTTCTATTTTAGTTTTTGTCGTAGGGTTGATGCCTTTAAATATTTTATCTAATGATTTTATTGTAAGCTTTGTTAAGGAAGCTAATAAAAATTTTTATGTGACTATTTTCGCCTTTATAGTTTTAGTTATAAATTTAATTGTTTTATTAAATCTTTTTAAGAGGGAAAATTTTAAGCTTGGTGTTTCAAGATATACTTCTGAAGGAGAACTTATTATATCAAATGAAGCTATAAAAGCATTAATTTCGAAATCACTAAGTGACGTAAAAGGATTAAAGGATTTTAAGGTGTTTCTAAAACCCAACAAAGATAAATTAAGTGTAATGATTAAAGCCATAGTATTTCCGGATCACAACATTCCCAATTTAGTATTACAAGTTCAAACGGCTACAAAAACCTACCTAGAGTCTGTTGCTGAGATCCCTGTTGCTGAAGTTAAGGTAATTGTAGATGAAATTGCAAGCAATACGAAGCTTCGAATGGAATAGAGGGATAGTTATGTGGAAAGAATATTTAATCAATTTGTTTAAAAACCATACGGGTAAATTTATAGGAACCCTTTTAGGTTTATTATTTTCTATTCTTGTCCTTGTTATAGGCTTTTTTAAAACTATTTTTATTGTTATTTGCATATTTTTTGGTTATTATATAGGTAAGAAGATAGATAATAATGAAAATCTTCTAAATGACATACAAAATATATTAAACACCTGGAGATAATATGGAGGAATGATCATGGGAAGAAAAAATGCAAGGGAAAAAGCTATGACGTTAATTTACCAGATGGAATTGACAAATTATCCAGCAGATGAGATAATTAGGGACTTTTTTGATAACAATGAATTAAAATTCTCTAATGAAGATATTGAATACATAAAGGATTGCGTTTATGGAGTAGAAAAAAATTTAGCTAAAATTGATGAATTGATTGACAAGCATGCGCATGGGTGGAAACTTAACAGATTAGCTAAGGTGGATCTATCGATAATGAGACTTGCTATATATGAAATAATGGAAAGAGAAGATGTGCCTACTCCGGTTGCAATAAATGAGGCTGTTGAACTTGCAAAGATATATGGAACTGACCAGTCACCGGCATTTATTAATGGGGTATTAGCTAAAGTTGTTGAGGAGATTGGCTTGTATGGTTAGAGTTTTAGGAATTGATACAAGCAATTATACAACTTCAATTGCAGTCGTTAGTGAAAATGGAATAGAATTAGATTCAAGAAAAATTTTAAATGTTAAGATGGGTGAAAGGGGCTTAAGGCAATCTGAAGCCCTTTTTCAACATGTAATGAATTTGCCTACGTTATTTGAAGATTTAAGTTGCAGCAATTTAGATGCTGTTTGTGTAAGCATAGCACCAAGACCTGTGGAGGGGTCATATATGCCCGTATTTAGGGCAGGAGAATCCTTTGGGAGGGTGATATCTGTTACTAATTCAATTCCATTATTTTTTACCACCCATCAAGAGGGACATATTGAAGCTGCAATAAGGACAGCTAATCTCAATTTAAAACGTTTTATAGCTTTACATATTTCAGGAGGAACTTCTGAAGTTTTGATGGTTGATAGATTTATAGATTATACAATAAAAAAGATTGGCGGAACAAGGGATATAAGTATAGGTCAATTTTTAGACAGGATAGGAGTGGCACTTGGATTTGATTTTCCAGCAGGAAAATATTTAGATCAATTAGCTATGGGTGTAAGAAATAGCCCTTTAAGAATACCATCCAAGGTAGATGGATTTGATTTTAATTTTTCGGGGCAAGAGACCTTAGCGTTAAAGTATATAGCTGAAGCTAAATCAAAAGAAGAAATAGCACATGCAGCTATGACTTGTGTAGCTAAAACTTTGGAAAAATTAATAAACAATTTGATAATTGAATATAAATTGCCTATACTTTTATTAGGAGGTGTTGCTTCAAGCGAATTTTTAAGAGGAAGGTTAGAAAAGATCTTTGGTAATAATATTTATTTTTCCAATAAAAGATTTGCTTCAGATAATGCAGTTGGGGTAGCATATATTGGATTAAATAAAATATTAAAGGGGGAAATATAATGGCAGCCTTAATAATAGATTGTAAATCAATAGCTAAAAACATAAGGGAAGAGTTAAAGGTTAAAATTAGAGAGTATGAGGATAAGAATGGACAAAAATTATGCTTAGCGACTATTATAGTCGGCGGAGATCCTGCATCTGTTTCTTATGTTAGAAATAAAGAAAAGGTTTGTATTGAGGCAGGACTAAAATCCATTACATATGAATTGCCTGAAAGTACCTCAGAAAAAGAACTACTCGATTTGATTAAAAAATTGAATGATGATGAAACTGTTCATGGGATTTTGGTCCAAGTTCCATTGCCAAAACATATTGATGAAGACAAAATAGCTAATGCAATAGCAGTAAATAAGGATGTTGATTGTTTTAACCCTATCAATGCAGGAAAACTTTATAGAGGGGAAAGATGTTTAATGCCCTGCACTCCTAAAGGCATACTAAGAATTTTAAAGGAAATGCAAATTGAAATAAAAGGTGCAAGGGCTGCAGTAGTTGGAAGAAGCAATATCGTTGGAAAGCCAGTTGCTGCTTTGATGCTCCACAATGATGCAACAGTAACTATTTGCCATTCTAAGACTAAAAATTTAAAGGATATTTTAATAGAATCAGATATTGTTATTAGTGCTGTTGGTAAACCTAAATTGATAACTGCAGATATGATTAAAGAAGGTGCTGTAGTCATTGATGCCGGAACAACTTTGGTAGAGGGAAAGCTTGTAGGAGATGTGGATTTTGAAAATGTAGCAAAAAAAGCTTCGATGATAACTCCTGTTCCAGGTGGCGTAGGTTCGATGACTACAACAATGCTGATAGAAAACGTTCTGGAGGCAGCGGGAATATATGGATAATTTGATTTTCAGTGTAAGTCAGTTAACAAGATATATAAAAGAAGTGTTTGATTTTGATGAAGTGCTAAGTGATGTAATAGTAAAGGGAGAAGTATCAAATTTTAAATTACATTCTTCAGGGCATATGTATTTTACTTTAAAAGATAATGAAGCAAAAATAAAATGCGTTATGTTTAAGGGATATGTTTCTAGACTAAAATTTATGCCAGAGGATGGGATGAACATAATTGCCTATGGCTCTGTGACTGTATATGAGAGGGATGGGCAGTACCAGCTTTATTGTAGCAAGCTGGAACCCGATGGGTATGGAAGCCTTTATTTTGCATTTGAACAATTGAAGGAAAAATTACTAAAGGAAGGACTTTTTGATGAAAAATACAAGAAGAAACTGCCAGTTTTCCCAAGAAAGATTGGAGTAGTAACATCTAGCACAGGTGCTGTCATTAGAGATATTATTAATGTATCCTCAAAACGCTTTTGTGGAATTAATATTCTTCTTTACCCTGCAAAGGTTCAAGGAGATGGAGCTGCTGAAAGCATAGTTGAAGGGATAAGATATTTTAATACGCGAGATGACATAGATGTTATAATAATAGGAAGAGGTGGAGGCTCAATAGAGGAGCTTTGGGCTTTTAATGAGGAAATTGTGGCAAGGGCAATATTTGAAAGTAGGATTCCTGTAATTTCAGCAGTGGGACATGAAACTGATTATACAATTGCAGATTTTGTTGCTGATGTAAGGGCATCAACTCCATCCCATGCTGCAGAAATGGCAGTTCCCAAATTTGATGAATTAAAATTTAAGATAGATAGTTATCAAGAAGCTTTATACAGGTCTTTGAAAAACAAGATTAAAGGATATCAAATGTTTATTGAAACTTTAAATCAAAAGCTTTTAAGCTATTCACCCAATAATTGGATTGTCCAAAATGTCCAGTATATTGATAATTTGCATAATAAAATTATTCATGTTATAACTAGAAAAATCGACGAACAAAAAAGAAAATTAGATTTGGAAAAGACCCAAATTAGTAATATAGGAAAAAATATTTTGTTTAAACGCAAAGGAGATTTTTCTGCTTTGGTTGGTAAGCTGGACGCTTTGAGCCCATTAAAAATATTAACTAGGGGTTATGCCTTTGTTCAAAAGGATGATAATATAGTTAAGAGTATTAATGAAGTAGAAATAGGAGATAAAATAGTTTTACATCTTAATGATGGAAAATTAAATTGCGATGTTCTAGAGAAGATGGAGGTAAATTTATGAAGGAACAGATTAATTTGAACTTTGAAGAGGCGATAAAAAGGCTGGAGGATATTGTAAAAAAATTAGAGAGCGATAGTTTATCTTTAGATGAGTCACTAAAATTGTTTAAAGAAGGAATTGAGCTTTCAGATTATTGCAATAAAAAACTTGATGAAGCTGAAAGACAGATCAATATTATATTGAAGGGTCAAAATGGTGAAGTAACAGAAGAGGAGTTTAAACTCGAGGAGGAATAAGATGGACTTTAAAAAAGCACTTAAAGATAAACAACAACTTATAAATAAAAGGCTTGAAGAACTTCTTTCATATGTTGATGCTCCTCAAATTATTATAGAGGCAATGAAATACAGTTTGTTTGCAGGAGGAAAAAGAATAAGGCCTATTTTATGCATTGCAGTATGTGAGGCTTTAGAGGGGAATTTGGAGGATGTATTGGATGTTGCTTGTAGCATTGAGATGATTCATACATACTCGTTAATTCATGATGATTTACCGGCAATGGATAATGATGACTATAGAAGGGGTAAATTGACGAATCATAAAGTTTATGGAGATGCTATTGCGATTTTAGCTGGTGATGGTCTTTTAAATTATGCATTTGAGACATTGCTAAAAGTTCTTAAAAGAAAAAATGACAAAAGATTTGTAGATGCGGCCTTCGAGATAGCAAAAGCCAGTGGCATTACGGGAATGATTGGAGGTCAAGTTATAGATATTACTAACGTTGGCAATATTATAGACGAGAATTTATTGGTTTCAATGCATGAAAGGAAAACTGGAAAGCTTATAGAAGCCTCATGTAATGTAGGGGCAATAATAGCAAATAGATACGAATATTTAGAAATAACAAGGGAATATAGTAAAAACCTTGGTGTAGCCTTCCAAATAGTTGATGATATTCTTGATGTTATAGGAGATGAGAAGAAATTAGGTAAAAGTGTTGGAAAAGATGCGAAAAATAATAAACCTACCTATGTAACTTTATATGGATTGGAAAAATCGCGGGAATTAGCTAAGGAATTTAGTTTGAAAGCTGTAGAACTTGCTAATAAAATAGATAATACAGGATTTCTAAAAGACTTAACAAAATACCTTTTGAATCGTGAAAGTTAGGTGGAAAAAGTGGGTTTGCTTCAAATTCTAAGAAATGAAGTGCTGCTTACAGCTGTTTTAGGATGGTTTGTTGCTCAACTTTTAAAAGTAATCATTGCTTCTATAAAACATAGGAAAATTGATTTATCAAGAATGGTTGGATCAGGCGGAATGCCAAGTTCCCACTCTGCTTTTGTTGTTGCCTTAGCGACAAGAATAGGTTCTTTAAAAGGTTATGATAGCGTTGAGTTTGCTATTGCATTTTGTTTTGCACTTGTTGTAATGTATGATGCAGCAGGTGTTAGAAGGGCTGCAGGTAAGCAAGCAGAAATTCTCAATAGAATTATCGATGATCTAATGCATAATAAACTAAAACAAGAAAAATTAAAGGAGTTAATAGGACATACTCCGATTGAGGTTTTAGCTGGAGCAATATTGGGGCTAATGATTGGATTATACTATAAATAGGTGGCGCAGTATTCTAGTCGGCTAGTCTATTCTGAAGGCGGGGCTAAAAATCCGCTAAAGGGCACATCGATGAAGTTCCTTGTGCTGGCTCGCTACGCCCAGTGGTGGGTTGGTGCTGGGAGTAAGGGGGATGGGGCGACCGCAATGGCATGCGCAATCGACCCTACCCCCGCGGAGACCCTTGTGCGTGGGGAAACCTACGGCAAGGGATTAAACCTGCAAAGCGGTGTTAAGCTGCGTGCAGCGTAGCCTGCCTTGAGCAAGAATGGTGGAGGATAGATCAGATCCATATTCATAAGGGCCTAAGAATATGGATTATCGCTATAGGAAACCATTTTTGCAAAAGAGGCTAGGAATAGATAATGCCGTCGAGGAAAGCTCCTAGACTGTTCGTTTTGAGGCAGGATGGGGATTGCAGTGTGGACTAAGTGGTAATCTAGCCTCACATTCGGCAACGGTGTGAATTTTCAGTTAAAGGGAAACCGCCTAGGCGGCGACGCCTGGGTCTGAAAATGGGAAAGCCTGCTAGACCTAAGCCGCAAACTTAACTCATCCTGCTGCCACCTAAATTAAATAAAGGTGATGACATGGGGAAAAATAAAAAAATAAAGCTTTATAAGAAAAAAACTAATAATAAGAATAATATTAGATGGATTTTGGTTATTATTTTTTGGACTCTCATTATTGCTTTTGTTATAAATTCATTAACTGAATTTTTAGTTCCAAATGTAAGCATTTTGAGTGCGATTGTCCTATTACTTTTTATAATTTCAATTGGTGTTTTTTTTGATATCATAGGTGTTGCAGTTACTGCTGCTGATGAAGAACCATTTCATTCCTTAGCATCGAGGAAGGTTAAGGGGGCAAGTTGGGCAGTTTATCTTATTAGAAATGCAGATAGAGTTTCAAATTTTTGTAATGATGTTATTGGTGATATAGTAGGTATTATAAGTGGGGCAACTGGTGCTGTTATAGCAGCTAATTTATCAGTTTATGTTTTTTATATAAATAAGTCATTAATAGCATTAATAATAAGTTCAATTATTGCAGCACTGACAATTGGCGGAAAGGCTATAGGGAAAAATTTTGCTTTTACTCAAGCTAATAATATTGTTTTTTACTTTGGATATTTTTTAGAAGGAATACTAAAAAGAAAAAAAATCAAAAGAAAAAGAGGTAAGGATAATGGCGGTGCTAGAAAAGGTAAATTATCCTAAAGATTTAAAAAATTTATCTTTAAAGGAATTAAATATTCTATCTAATGAGATAAGAAAATTTTTAATAGATAAAGTTTCTAAAACAGGGGGACATTTAGCATCAAATTTAGGGGTTGTTGAGCTTACAATAGCTTTACATAGGATTTTTGATCTACCTAAGGATAAGATTGTTTGGGATGTTGGTCATCAGTGTTATGTCCATAAGATTTTAACAGGACGTAAGTATAGATTTGATACATTAAGAACGTATGGCGGTTTGAGTGGTTTTACTACTCGAAAAGAAAGTGAATATGATGTTTTTGGTGCTGGTCATAGCAGCACATCTATATCTGCTGCCCTTGGAATTGCCAAGGCGAGGGATTTAAAGGGAGAAAAATTTAATGTTATTGCAGTTATTGGAGATGGTGCTTTAACTGGAGGTATGGCCCTTGAGGCGTTAAATGATGCAGGGGCATCAAAAAACGACCTTATTGTGGTTTTAAATGACAATGAAATGTCTATTTCACAAAATGTTGGAAGTTTGGCTATGTATTTAAGTAAGATAAGAACAAGTCCAAAATATATAACAATAAGAAATGATATAGAGCTTTTAGTAAAAAAAATACCTGCTTTGGGTAATAACATATATAAGTCGATGGAAAAAATAAAAGAGGGAGTTAAACAACTTGTAATACCTGGGATGCTTTTTGAAGAATTAGGATTTACATATTTAGGACCAATAGATGGGCATAATATTGAAAATTTACTTGATGTTTTCCAAAGAGCAAAAAAATTAAAGGGGCCAATATTAATTCATGTTATTACTAAAAAAGGAAAAGGATATATTTATGCAGAGGATCAACCGGATGTTTATCATGGAGTAGGGCCCTTTGAGGTTGCAACTGGAAACAATTTTACTCAATCTAAAATTACATATTCTGAGGTTTTTGGAGAGGAGTTAATTAAACTTGCAAAGGAAGATCAAAGAATAGTCGCTATAACCGCAGCAATGCCTGATGGAACAGGGTTAAAACCCTTTTCAGAACATTTTAAGGACAGATTTTTTGATGTTGGAATAGCAGAACAGCATGCTGCTACCTTTGCTGCTGGTCTTGCAACGCAGGGCTTAAAACCTATCTTTGCTGTTTATTCAACCTTTCTTCAAAGAGCATATGATCAAGTGGTTCACGACATATGTCTTCAAAATTTACCTGTGGTTTTAGCAATAGATAGGTCAGGAGTTGTTGGAGAGGATGGAGAAACTCATCAGGGAATTTTAGATATATCATTTTTAAGGGTAATTCCAAATTTAACCATAATATCTCCAAAGGATATAGAAGAGTTTAAAATGATGATTAAATGGGCTATAGATTTTAATAGACCAATTGCTATACGATATCCACGAGGTGGAGATTTAAATGTTCAATTTGAAAAGTATGATGAGATAAACTATGGAAGATGGGAAGAATTAACTATAGGCAAGGATGTATGTATAATATCAACAGGAAGATTAACACAAAACGCTAAATTGGTTATAGAAAAGCTAAATAAACATAATATTTTTCCAACTTTGATTAATGCAAGGTTTATAAAACCGTTAGACAATAGATTGTTGGATGAGATTTTTAAAGATTACAATATAATTTTTACAATTGAAGATCATTACTTAAGTGGAGGGTTTGGTTCTGCAGTTCTTGAATATGCAGCTAAGAAAAATTATAAAGGTAAAATCAGAAACATTGGTTATCCTGATGAGTTTGTAACACATGGGAATATAAGTTTACTTTACAAAAAGTATAATTTGGATGTTGAGGGCTTATACAACACTATTTTAAAAGAAATTTAGGAAAAGGGTAAGGTGATTATGAGCAAGGAAAGAATTGATGTATTATTAGTTCAGAAGGGGTTTTTCGATACAAGGGAAAAGGCAAGAAAAAATATAATGGCAGGATTGGTATTTGTTGATGGAGTTAGAGTTGATAAAGCGGGGGAAAAGGTGGATATTGATTCAGAAATTGAAATAAAAGGAAACGCAATACCTTATGTTAGTAGAGGTGGACTTAAATTAGAAAAGGCTTTATTAAGTTTCAACATTAACCTAAAAGATAAAGTTACAATTGATATTGGAGCTTCAACTGGTGGATTTACAGATTGTATGCTCAAAAAAGGTGCAAAAAAAGTTTTTGCTATAGATGTTGGGTATGGTCAATTGGCATGGGATTTAAGAAATGACCCAAGGGTTGTAGTTATGGAAAGAACAAATATAAGATTTGTAAAGCCTGAAGATTTAGGAGAATTTGCCGACTTTGCATCAATAGATGTATCCTTTATATCCCTCAAATTAGTGCTACCTGTGGTAAAAGGTTTATTAAAAGATGAAGGCGAAATAGTTGCATTGATAAAGCCTCAATTTGAAGCAGGAAGGGAAAAGGTTGGGAAAAAGGGAGTAGTAAGGGATCCTGATGTTCATAGGGAAGTGATAAAAGAAATAATCGATTTTGCAAAATCGATCGATTTAACGATAAAAGGATTGCAATTTTCACCAATTAAAGGTCCGGAGGGGAATATAGAATATCTTCTTTACCTTTCTAAAAATATCGATAACGGCATCGAAAACTTAGAATCATTAATAATAAATATAGTAAATGAAGCCCATAGTGAATTAAAATAGATGAAAAGATGGGATGAACATGATGAACATAGCAGTATTAGTAAATAGAACAAAGGATTTCAATTTAACAGTAACAAGAAAGCTTGTTAATTGGTTAATAGAAAGAAATTGTAATGTTATTTTAGAAAGGGATATAGCAGGCGAGCTTAACCTAGAAGGATTAGGATATAATGAAGAAGATATCTTTAAAAGTTCGGATTATTTAGTTGTTTTAGGCGGAGATGGAACCATATTAAATGTTACAAGAAGACAAATTCCTTTTATAAAGCCAATATTGGGCATTAACTTTGGACATTTAGGCTTTATTACGGAAGTGGAAAAAGAGTTTATGTTTGACGCTCTTTCAAAACTTCTAAATTATGATTTTAAAATTGAAAGAAGAATGATGTTAAAGGCACAAATTTACAGAGAAGAGCAACTAATAAAGGAGCTTTATAGTCTAAACGATATCTGTATTACTAAAGGAACATTATCAAGAATAATTGAACTTGACACATTTATAGATGATAAGGTAATGGAAACATATAGGGGAGATGGCCTTATCGTTTCTACTCCTACAGGTTCAACTGCCTATTCCCTTTCTGCAGGAGGACCAATCGTTTATCCTGAGCTTGATATTATTGTTGTTACCCCTATATGTCCACATAGCTTAAATTCAAGGTCAATAATAATAGGGAGCAATAAAACTTTAGAAATAAATATTGTAAGTGCAAATGAAGGTGTTTGCCTAACCGCCGATGGCCAATTAGGATTAGAACTTGAAAGAGGGGATAGGGTATTGATAACAAAGGCTCCTTATAACGCAGAGTTTATAAAACTTTACAATAGAAGTTTTTTTGAAGTTTTGCAAAAAAAATTAAAGGAATTTTCCAGCTGAGGGAAGAAAGGGGTTTTATTATGAAAATTACCAGACATTCAAAAATACTTGAAATAATAACCCAAAAAGATATTGAGACTCAAGAGGAACTTGTTGATGAATTAAAAAAAGAGGGATTCGATGTTACTCAAGCTACAGTTTCAAGGGACATTAAAGAACTCAAGCTTATAAAGGTGCAAACAAAGGATGGCAAATATAAATATGCTCCCTTTTCGTATCAAAACAATGCACTTTATGATAAACTTGTTAGTATCTTTTCACAAACTGTTTTAGATATAGACTGTGTTGGAAATATGATAGTGATTAAAACATTATCAGGTTCAGCTTCAGCCGCAGCAGAGTCTATTGATTCTTTGAAATTTGATGGAATAGTTGGGACAATAGCGGGGGACAATACAATATTTGCTCTTGCAAGAACTAACGAAAAGGCTCAGGAGATTGCTCTGAGGATGAAAAGGATTTTAAATAAGGAGGTAGATTAATGCTCCTTGAGTTATATATAAAAAACTTTGCCTTAATAGATGAGGTAAAATTAGAATTTTCCAACAATTTAAATATATTAACAGGAGAAACTGGTGCTGGAAAATCAATTATAATAGATAGTATTAATTTTCTTTTGGGAGAAAAACAAAATAAAGATATAATAAGAAGAGGCAAGGATTTTGCTTATGTAGAAGGCGTATTTTTATGTAATAATGAAAAACTTCAAGAAGAATTGAGGAATTTCGGAATTGATTTTGACGAACATGTAATAATTTCCAGGGAAATTAATATTAATGGAAAAAATATATCCAGGATAAATGGTAGGACGATAACTGTAAACTTTTTAAAGCAAATAGCTCAATATTTAATCGATGTCCATGGACAGCATGAACATCAGTCCCTTTTAAATGAAGAAAATTATATTTACATATTAGATTCTTTTTATTCTGGTGAGGAACTTAGTTCTATTAAAATAAAATATGTAGAACATTATGAAAAATTTAATAAAATAGACAAAAAAATAGAAGAGTTAAAAAGAGATGAACAATATAAGCTTCAAAAATTAGATATTTTGTCTTTTCAAATTGATGAAATAGAAAGAGCTAATTTAAAAATTGGAGAAGAGGAAGAACTTATTAAAAGAAGAAATTTACTTTCAAATGCTGAGAAAATTTATTCTTCATTAGCAAATGCTTATGAAAGTCTTTATCAAAAAAGTGAAGGCTATTCTGCATTTGATGAAATTTCCTTTAGCCTTTCCCAAATAGATAACATAAGTAAATTTGATGATTCCTACCAAAATTTAAAAAGGGATTTGGAGGATGTTTATTATAGGCTTGAAGATATAATAGATAGATTAAGGGACTTTAAAGAAAAAATCGAATTTAATCCAGATGAATTGAACTTAATTGAAGAAAGGCTGGACTTAATTAATAGGCTTAAAAGAAAATATGGAAAAAGTATTGAAGAGATAATGGAATATTATGAAAAAATAAAAGATGAATATGAAAATATAGAAAACAGTGAAAAAATAATAGACGAGCTATTGAAGGAACGTGAAGAATGCTTCAATAAGTTAACTCATTATGCTGATATGTTGACTAAATTAAGAAAAGAAGCAGCAGAAAATCTATCTAGAAGGATTGAAGAAGAATTAAGATATTTAGGTATGGAAAGAGCTAAATTTTTTGTTTGTGTTAATGAAATGGATAAATTTTCACAAAACGGTAAAGATGAAGTTCAGTTTCTTTTTAGCGCCAATCCAGGTGAATCTTTAAAAAAATTAAATAAAGTTGCATCAGGTGGAGAAATTTCAAGAATTATGCTAGCTATAAAAACAGTTATTGCAGATATAGATGAGATTCCAACTCTAATTTTTGACGAAATTGATACGGGAATAAGTGGAAGAACTGCCCAAGCAGTTGCTGAGAAAATGTGCCTTATTTCAAAAACTCATCAAATACTTTGTGTTACTCACTTACCTCAAATTGCTGCAATGGCAGACAAACATTTTGTAATTAATAAGGAGACAAGTGATGAGAAAACGACAACAACTGTTCATCACCTTAATGATAACGAAAAGGTTAATGAAATCGCGAGAATGGTCGGTGGGGCGATTGTAACAGAATTAACTATAAAACATGCTAAGGAAATGATTGAAATAGCGAATAGATTGAAACAAACAATAAAGGCTAGTGGAAGAATTTAATATCTTCTACTAGTCTTTTTTAATTTTATAGATAAAATAGACATTGTCCAAGAATGCCCAATATGACAGTATTATTCTAGTATATATGGACAATAAAAAGGTTAATTTAGATATAGAGAAAGGAAGGTGAGAGGAATAAAAAGGAATAAGGAGTGATAAATTTGAAATGTTTGAAAAGCTTAAAACAAAAGTTTATATATATAACTTTATTCCTATCCTTAATAATAGTAAGTGAAATTTTATATATGCCTTCTACTATAAATGCTACAGAAAACGAAATATCAAGTGAATTTCTTTATAAAAATGTTTTAAAGAATAAATATTTATTTAAAGTAGAGGGGAATATAAATAAAAATCAACCCAAAATTGATTTTAAGATAAAGTTGTTAGGGTTAATTCCAGTTAAAACAATGACGGTAAATGTTACTCCTGAAATTAGGCTATTTCCAGGTGGACAGCCGATCGGAGTTAAGATATATAGTTATGGCCTAATAGTAGTAGGCTTTTCGGATATAGAAACCAGTGAAGGATTTAAACAAAGTCCTGCTGCAATAGGTGGCGTTGAGATAGGAGATCTTATAATAGAAGCTGAAGGCAAGGAATTAGAAAACGTATATGACCTTCTAAGTATTGTTAAAAACTCAAAAGGAGAAGAAATAAAGCTAAGAATAAAAAGAAAAGGAGATATTAAAATCATAAAATTAAAGCCTATAAAGGCAAAAAACAATGATTATAAAATAGGATTGTGGGTTAGAGATTCAACTTCAGGCATAGGAACATTAACCTATTATGATCCTAAAAACAAAAATTTTGGAGCTTTAGGACACCCTATAAATGATGTTGATACAGGGATGCTATTTCCGTTAAAAAAGGGAAAGATATATGATGCCAATATAATAGCAATAGAACAAGGACTTAGAGGCAAACCAGGAGAATTAAAGGGGATATTCATGGATGATTCTTCATTAGGGGAAATTGAAAAAAATACTGTTTGTGGTATTTACGGAAGATTGTTAAAAGTTTATAATAATAATATATACGAAAATCCGATGCCAATAGCACATCAATATGAAGTTAAGGAAGGACCAGCTACAATTTTAACAACTTTAGACGGAAATACAGTTAAGGAGTATGATATTGTAATAGAAAAAATTATTCAACAAACAAAACCAAGTCCTAAAAGCATGATAATTAGAATAGTAGATCCTGAACTTTTAGCAAAAACTGGAGGAATTGTTCAAGGAATGAGTGGTAGCCCAATTTTACAAAATGGGAAAATAGTAGGGGCAATAACCCATGTTTTTATTAATAGACCTGATATGGGATATGGAATATATATAGAATGGATGCTTAAAGAACAAGGGTATGATTTATAGTCCCCTTAATTTTTTTAACAGTTTTTTTTCATTTTATTTCAATTTTTAAAAAATTTTTTAATTTGTTAGCAGGATTTTTATTTGATTTGTCGAATAGATATATTGTTAGATAATGGAAATGTGAGGGGGTTATTCGATGGAGGATAGAAAAATAAAAATTGTAATTGCAGACGATAACAAAGAATTTACAACAATTCTCAGTGAATACCTTAGGACTCAAGAGGATTTTGATGTGGTTGGTGTTGCAAAGGATGGAATTGAGGCAGTTAAGCTTGTAGCAGCTAATAAACCGGATGTTTTAGTTTTAGACATAATAATGCCTCATTTGGATGGATTGGGTGTTTTGGAAAAGTTAAATTCGATGGATGATATTCCAATGCCTAAGGTAATAATTTTATCTGCAGTTGGACAAGATAAGATTACTCAAAGGGCTATTAACTTGGGAGCAGAATATTACGTAGTTAAGCCCTTTGACATGGATATATTTAGCAAAAGAATCAGACAACTCTTTGCATCTTCAGGATCAGCACCAGAAGTAAGGAGAACTAATGTTAGTGTATCAGAAACCATACATATAAATAATTCAAATTCTTTAGAAGCAGAAATAACAAATATTATACATGAAATAGGGGTTCCAGCTCATATAAAGGGGTATTTATATTTGCGTGAGGCAATACAAATGGTTGTAAATGATATAGAGTTATTAAGTGCAGTAACAAAGGAATTATATCCGTCAATAGCTAAAAAATATAATACAACAGCAAGCAGAGTTGAAAGAGCTATAAGACATGCAATTGAAGTTGCTTGGTCAAGAGGAAAAGTGGAAACGATTAATAGAATTTTTGGATATACAGTTCATAATGACAAGGGAAAACCGACAAATTCTGAATTTATAGCCATGATTGCTGACAAATTAAGATTAAAACAGAAACTTGGATAAAAAATAGGCTATTCCGAAAGGAATGGCCTTATTAATGTAGTTCTAAAGAGGTGTTATATATGAATTTTTATGAAAAAACAATAGAATCTGAGGTAAAGTATAAGGGAAGGATTTTGAGTGTAAGGAAAGATAAGGTATTATTGCCTGATGGAAAAGAGGCAACAAGGGAGATTATTCAACACAATGGAGGAGTAGGTGTTGTTGCTATAACAGATGAAGGGAAGATATTGCTTATAAAACAATTTAGAAAGCCTACAGAGGAAGTTTTGATAGAAATACCTGCAGGTAAGCTTGAACTTAATGAAGATCCTGAAGCATGTGCGATAAGGGAGCTTGAGGAAGAAACGGGAAAAATTCCAAAATCAATAAAATTATTGACTAAATTTTATCCTTCGCCAGGATATTCTTCTGAAATACTTTATATTTATTTTAGTGATAAATTAGAAAATGGAAAGGTTAACTTAGATGAAGGGGAACATGTTGAGACTTTTGAAGTGACATGGGAGGAAGCATTTAACATGATAAAAACAGGAGAAATCAAGGACGCAAAAACAATTATTGGTATATTACTAGCTAAAGATTATATTTAATCATTTTACCCCCCCCTTTCACATATATTATTGTAGGGAACATTTAATAAAGGGGGGGTTGTTACGAGAAAAGGAGTAAATTATAAAATATATACAAATATTAAGGACAACCTATGGATTTATTTTATAATAACCCTAATGTTTACCTTTGGTATCGCATTAGGAGCTTTAAGTGCAAAGGGAATTAATTACACAGAAAAACAGGAACTTGTAATGTATTTAAATAATTTTTTTCAGGTAATTAATAAAGAAAATACTAATAGTTTTATAATATTTTTGAAACTTTTAAAGAATAATTTTATAATAATTTTTATATTATGGATTTTAAGCTTGACATATTTAGGGTTAATTTTTTCAAATTTAGTATCCCTTTTTAAAGGATTTATCATTGGCTTTAATGTAGCCTTTATACTTCAAGCCTTTGGGATGAAGGGATTTTTATTTATACTATTATCATTTTTACCACAAAACTTATTTTATATCCCTGCCTATTTATTTATTTGCTCCTTTAGTTTTGCTTATAGCTTAAACTTAATTAAAAAACAAAGTAGTTTTAGAAATCAAAATGATGTTATAGGGTATTCTTTTAACATTTTAGCTTTGTTTTTCATTATATTTATTGGCAACATATTAGAATCCTTTGTGATAACAAAGATTATTAAAGCATTATCTACATATTTAGTAATTCAGTAAGGTGATGGAATGAAAAAAATAAAATTGTTTTTAAAGATACTAATTATTATATTGACAATTGGTGTTGTATTTCCTCTCCTTATAAATTCAATATTGGTAAAAAATCATAACATCAATAAAGATGATGCTATCTTTGTTGTAAACTATGGCTTGGATGATAAAGGGTTGTTAGATATAGTAAAAAAAATAATAAATATTCCTAGATAGATGTATTTAAATCTAAAATAAAGGGGATTTTACGATGGAAGAGTTGTTAAAGGAGTTTAATGTATTTTTAAAGAACAAAAGATTATCGGAAAATACATTGGAATCTTATGTTAGAGATATTAAAAATTTTTTGATGTATTTGGAAGAAAATAATTTAGATTATAAGAATATTAAAAAGTCGAATATTATAGCATATTTTTTAAATATGCAAAAAAGGGGCAGAGCAACTTCGTCTATATCAAGAAGCTTGGCAGCAATTAGATCCTTTTATAGGATGCTTTATAAAAAATCATTAATTCAATCGGATCCTACTTTAGAGATTGAAACCCCTAAAATAGAAAAAAAGCTTCCATCTATTTTATCCTTAGAAGAAATTGAAATGTTACTTGCAATGCCTAAAGGAGAAGATTTTAAAGCAATAAGGGATAAAGCAATGCTTGAAGTTTTATATGCTTCGGGTATTAGGGTCTCAGAAATAATAAATCTTAATGTAGATGATGTAAATTTAAAATTGGGATATTTAAGATGTAATGGCAGTAAAGAAAGGATTATACCTTTGGGGAAAATAGCATTACAATCCCTAGAAAAATATATGACATTGAGGGATAAATTATTGGCAGGAAAGGAAGAAAAAGCACTCTTTGTCAACAATAAAGGAGAAAGGATGACAAGACAAGGTTTTTGGAAAATATTAAAGTATTATGCTAATTTGGCTAATATACAAAAAGAAATAACCCCAAATATAATAAGGCATTCCTTTGCAGCACATTTGATAGAAAATGGAGCGGATTTAAAATCTTTACAGGAATTATTAGGACATTCAGATATATCAACAACTCAAATTTATGCAGAACTTTATAAATATAAAATTGGTGAAGTTTATAAAAAATCGCATCCAAGGGCATAATGCCCTTTTTATTTTTTTAAAAATGTTGTATAATAAAATTCCAAAAATATTTACTGGCTGTGCGAAGGAGGATATTTTATGATTAACCGCGTTGTTTTGATAGTTATGGACAGCGTTGGAATAGGCGAATTACCAGATGCTCATACTTATAACGATCAAGGTAGTGACACTTTAGGTAATATTTCTAAGGCAATTGGGGGATTAAAACTTCCAAATATGCAAAGATTAGGCCTTGGAAATATAGATGACATAAAGGGTATTGAGCCTGTTGATGCACCAGAAGGAAGCTATGGAAGATCAGGTGAAATGTCTAAAGGTAAAGATACTACTACAGGACATTGGGAAATTGCTGGGCTTATTCTTGAAAGACCTTTCCCTACATATCCAAATGGCTTTCCAAAAGAGTTAATAGAAGAATTTGAAAGAAGAATAGGAACGAAAACTCTAGGGAATAAACCGGCATCTGGAACAGCTATCATAGAGGAATTAGGAGATGAGCATGTTAAGACAGCCTATCCAATAGTTTATACATCTGCAGATAGCGTATTTCAAATTGCAGCCCACGAGGAGGTTATTCCTCTTGAAAGGCTTTATGAAATGTGCAGAATTGCAAGAGAAATGCTCGTTGGAGAACATGGCGTAGGAAGAGTAATTGCAAGACCTTTTATAGGAACATCAGGGAACTATAAAAGAACATCCAACAGAAGAGATTTTGCTTTGAAACCATTTAATAAAACATTGTTAAACTATATTCAAGAAAGTGGAATGGATGTATGTGCAGTTGGAAAAATAGAAGATATTTATGATGGATATGGAATAACAAAGGCAGTGCATACTAAAAATAATATGGATGGAGTAGATAAAACAATCGAATATATGAAGATGAATACAAAGGGATTAATTTTCACTAATTTAGTTGACTTCGATATGCTCTATGGGCACAGAAATGATGTCCAAGGATATGCTAAAGCCTTAATGGATTTTGATGCAAGGATTCCTGAAATAATTGATAATTTAAGGGATGATGATGTTCTTATAATAACAGCTGATCATGGTTGTGATCCGACCACAGAAAGCACAGACCATTCAAGAGAATATATTCCAATATTAATTTACGGTAAAAAAATTAAAAGTGGAGTGAATTTAGGGACAAGAAAAACTTTTGCTGATATCGGAAAAACAATAGCTGAACTTTTAAATGTAAATGCAAACATAAACGGTGAAAGTTTTGCAAAGGAAATATTGAAATAAGAGGTGATATCATGCAGGAATTAACTAAAATCAAGGAAGCAGCAGAATTTATAAAGAGCAAAATCCCACATGTTCCAGAAATTGCTATAATACTAGGCTCTGGATTAGGAATATTAGCAGATGAAGTTGAGGATAAAATTGAAATACCTTATAGCGATATTCCAAACTTTCCTGTCTCCACTGTTGCAGGCCATGCGGGTAAATTTATTTTTGGAAGATTAGAGGATAAAAATGTATTGCTCATGAATGGTAGATTCCATTTTTATGAAGGTTATTCTATGAAGGAAGTTACGCTTCCTATTAGAGTATTTAAAATGCTTGGAGTTAAAAAGCTAATTGTTACGAACGCGGCAGGTGGGGTAAATACAAACTTTAAGCCAGGGGATCTTATGATTATAAAGGACCATATTAATTTTTCAATGGCTAATCCATTAATAGGACGAAACATTGAAGAGCTTGGACCAAGATTTCCAGATATGTCTAATCCTTATGATAAGGAATTAATAGAAATAGCCAAAAATGTTTCCAAGGATATTGATGTTCCTGTTGTCGAAGGTGTATACTTTATGCTAACAGGACCTAACTATGAAACTCCAGCTGAAATACGAGCAATAAGAAAGCTTGGTGGAGATGCTGTTGGTATGTCAACAGTTCCTGAGGTTATTGTGGCAAATCATTCAGGAATAAAGGTATTAGGCATTTCCTGCATAACTAATATGGCAGCTGGAATATTAGATCAACCTCTTAATCATGAGGAAGTTATTGAAACTTCAATGAAGGTTAGAGAAAAGTTTATAAAGCTTGTTAGAGGAATTGTAAGTAAAATGTAGGAGGGATAAGAATGAATTATTTAGAAAAAATAATGGAGGCAAAGGAATACATAAAATCCAAGATTGAAAGGACACCTGATGTTGCTGTTATATTGGGATCAGGACTTGGAAAACTTGCTGACGAAATTGAAAACAAAATGGTTATTAAATACAGCGAAGTTCCGCATTTCCCAGAATCAACAGTAGTAGGGCATGCTGGTGAATTTATTTTTGGATACATTGGAGATAAATATGTTATGGCCATGAATGGAAGATTCCATTATTACGAAGGACACGATTTAAAGGACGTGACTTTGCCTATAAGAGTTATGAGGGCATTGGGCATTGAAAAGATAATCGTTACAAACGCAGCTGGTGGAATGAATCCAGAATTTGAAGCGGGTGACCTAATGATTATTACAGACCATATAAATATGATAGGAGCTAATCCACTTATAGGTAAAAACTATGAGGAGCTTGGGCCAAGGTTTCCTGATATGTCGGAGGCATATAATAGAGGACTTATTAGGCTTGCAGAAGAATGTGCCCAAAGGATAAATGTTAAAGTTCAAAAGGGTGTATATGTTGCTGTATCAGGACCCAATTATGAGACACCGGCAGAACTTAGAATGTTAAGATATATTGGGGCAGATGCAGTAGGAATGTCAACAGTTCCTGAGGTTATTGTTGCAAACCATGGTGGTATGAAGGTTCTTGGTATTTCTTGTATTACTGACATGGCTATTCCAGATAATTTAGAGCCCCTTGATCATGAAAGGGTTGTTGCTACAGCAGCAAAGGCAACAGAAAAATTTGTTAAATTAGTTAAGGAAATCATCAAATCCATGTAATAGGGGGATAATCCTATGAGAATGTATGATATTATTTTGAAGAAAAGAAATGGTGGAGAACTAACAAAAGAAGAAATTGAATTTGTAGTTAATGGGTATACTAAGGGAGAAATTCCAGACTATCAAGTTTCAGCCCTTCTTATGGCAATTTATTTTCAAAAGATGAATAAAAGGGAAACTGCAGACCTTACAATGGCTATGGTTAATTCAGGAGAAGTTGTTGATTTATCTGCAATTGAAGGAATCAAAGTTGACAAACATTCAACGGGGGGAGTTGGAGATACAACAACTTTAGTTCTTGGGCCTATGGTTGCAGCAGCAGGAGCACCTGTTGCAAAGATGTCAGGAAGAGGTCTTGGACATACTGGTGGAACTTTAGATAAACTTGAATCAATAAAAGGTCTTAGCATTGAAATGCCTAAGGAAAAATTTATTGAAAATGTAAATAAAGTAAAACTTGCAGTAGCAGGTCAAACTGCTAATTTAGCACCTGCAGATAAAAAACTTTATGCTTTGAGAGATGTTACTGCAACTGTTGATAATATATCTTTAATTGCTTCAAGTATTATGAGTAAAAAAATTGCAGCAGGTGCTGATGCCATTGTGTTAGATGTTAAAACTGGTGCAGGAGCATTTATGAAGACTTTAGATGATTCCTTTGCCCTTGCACAAGAGATGGTGGATATCGGAACTAATGTAGGAAGAAATACTATTGCCATAGTTTCAGATATGGATGAACCTCTTGGATTTGCTGTTGGTAATGCTTTAGAAGTAAAGGAAGCGATTGATACACTGAAGGGAAAAGGCCCCAAGGATTTATATGAGCTTTGCATGACCCTCGGTTCATATATGCTTATTTTAGCAAAGAAGGCCGATAATGTAGAAACAGCAAGAGAGATTTTAGAAGATACAATTAGAACTGGTGCAGCATTAAATAAATTCAAAGAATTTGTTGCAGCTCAAGGTGGAGATCCTGAAGTTATAGATAATCCAGAACTTTTACCAAAGGCAGAACACATTATAGAGTTTAAGGCAGAAGAAAGCGGCTATGTAAATAAAATAGTGGCAATTGAAGTTGGTTTAGCTGCCCTTGTTTTAGGAGCAGGTAGGGAAACAAAGGAAAGCCAAATAGACCTTGCAGTTGGAGTTGTTTTAAATAAGAAGGTTGGAGATTATGTGGAAAAGGGAGAACCGCTTGCTTATATTCATGTAAACGATATGAGCAAATTAAAGGATTGTGAAGAAAGATTAAAGAGGGCCTTCCAAATAACAAAGGAAAAACCAGAACACAGACCACTTATTTTTGGTGTTGTTACAAAAGAAGGAATACAAAGATACTAAGCACGATATAGTTTTATATCGTGCTTTCAGACTGTTGAAAAAGTTGTTTTTTGATAAGCCCCGTGAAGGATTTCCCTGGCATTCGCTCATTTCGTTAAGCAATTCTAAGCTTTTCTTTGTTTTCAAAAGTCCTACCCTCGTGAGCCGACATCCTTGTCGGCCACTCGGCTCTGCACTTCCGTGTGCAGAATTACGGACTTTTGAAAAGTCGAAAAGCAAGAATTGCTAAAACTCATGAGAGATGCCTTTTTGAAATCCATTCACGGGGCTCTTGTAAAGTCTAAACACCAATGAGAGTTTGTCTAGAATCTGTAAGCACGATATAGTTTTATATCGTGCTTTTTATATTGAGAATACCTCCTAAGTAAGATAATAAAAAGATTCAAGCAGGGAATAATAAAATTAGATAAAAAACAGGGAGGGAATTTAATGAGAAGATACATAGCTTTACTAATATCATTAATAATGCTATTAACTCCAACCCAAGTTTTTGCTAAAAATCCTGATGGATTAAAATTGGATTGCAGATCAGCTCTGCTTATGGAGAACTCATCAGGCAAAATTTTATATGAAATGAATGCAAATGAGAAGGTTTATCCAGCAAGCGTAACTAAAATAATGGTAATGCTACTAACTATGGAGGCCATAGACAGGGGAGATATTAAACTTACTGATAAGGTCGTCGTAAGTCCAAGAGCAAAATCCATGGGCGGAAGCACTATGTTTTTGGAGCAGGGTGAAATAAGAACTGTTGAGGAACTTTTAAAGGGTGTTGCAATAGAATCAGCAAATGATGCGTCGGTTGCCCTTGCAGAATTTTTGGCAGGAACAGAGGAAGCGTTTGTTGAGAAGATGAACAAAAGAGCAAAGGAACTTGGTATGAATAACACCCATTTTGTAAATTGCACAGGGTTCTTTGATCCAAATCATTATACCTCAGCTTTGGATGTAGCTATAATGTCCAGGGAACTTTTAAAATACCCCAAAATTTTAGATTATACCAAAATATGGATGGAAACTATTAGCGAAGGTCGAAAGGAACCATTTACTCTTGTTAATAGAAATAAAATGATAAAAAGCTATCATGGATGTGATGGATTAAAAACTGGGTATGTAAAGGAATCTATGTATTGTATATCAGCAACAGCTCAAAGAAATGGAATAAGGTTCATTGCAGTAATAATGGGTGCTCCATCAGCAAAGGAAAGAAATGAGATGGCAGCAAAGCTATTGGATACTGGATTTGCAAAGTATGAATCTATTACCGTTGTAAAAAAGGGTGATATTGTTGGGGAAATTAAATTGCCAATGGCAAAGCCTGAAAAAGTAAGATTAATAGCTAATGAAGATTTAAAAATTTTATTGGAAAAAGGAACGAAGATTAATTATGAAACAAAAATTGAACTTTTTAAAGATCTAAAGCTTCCGATTAAAAAGGGTGATGCTGTTGGGATTATAAAAGCAGTTGAAGGGGAAAAGGTTTATGCTCAAGCACAAGTTATTGTAGACCAAGATATTAATAAGGCAACTTATTTTGATTTGCTGGAGAAGATGTTTAAAATATATTTAAACTTAAGATAGTAAACGGGTAGGCAATTCTACCCGTTTAAATTATCTCTTGAATCTCTTAAATAAAAATTATATACTTAAGTAGATGCTCATTTTTAGGGTGATGGACATGAATATTAATATTGAAAATGATGAAATTATAAGTTATTTTAAAAAGTTGTTTGATAGATATGATTTTAAGTTTTATTTAGTTGGGGGAGCTATAAGGGATAAAATTCTTACTTTGGAACCAGTGGACTACGATTTTGTTGTAGAAGCAGAAGAAGATGATTATTTTTATATTGTGGAAAGCCTTTCAAAGGAATTAAATTTTGATTTTAAGTATCATAAGCACTATAGAACGGCAATTTTACAATATAAAGATAAAAGAATAGATTTAGCTATGTCGCGAAGGGAGTTTTATCCTGTCCCTGCATCTAAACCAATTGTATTTCCTACAAATATTTATCAAGATTTAAAAAGAAGAGACTTTACTATAAATTCTTTAGCCTATGACTTAAAAGGCAAAATTTTAATTGATCCTTTTAATGGGTTAGAGGATATTAAGGAGAAAAGGATAAGGGTATTGCATGATTTGAGCTTTAGAGATGATCCATCAAGAATTTTTAGGGGAATAAAATATGCTTCACGATTTAACTTTAATTTCGACAAAAGGACCTTTGACTTGATTAAACTTGCTTTATCTACTGGATATGTTAATTTATTGCCAGGAAATAGACTTAGAAATGAGATTATTGCAGCATTAAAAGAAAAAAATATTAAATATACTTTGAGTATCTTACAGGAATTAAAACTGTTTAATACTTTAATCGGCGAGGATTTTACACTAAATATGAATTTTGATGTGGAAGAGTTCAACACTCTTAAAGATGAAGAAAAATTTATTGTTTTATTTTATAAAAATGATGAAGAAACTATCTTAAAATCAATGGAAATCCTAAACCTTAGTAATAATTTTAAATTAAATTGTGAACTGCTAAAGCAGGTTAATAAGTTAATAGGCGATAATGTTAAGGAATTATATAGGTATTTAATAATAAATATAAATAAAATCAATAAAAAAGTATTATATTGTTTATTCAGTAAATATGAAAGTATTGCCAATTATATTCGAAATATAGATAGGATTAAATATGACTTTAAAGGATTTGAAAAGGAAGATATAGTGAGTTATAAAATAGAAAAATTATTGGAATTTTGGGGGAGAGAATAAGATGAACAATTATGATTTTGGAACTTTTATATTAACTGCAATTGCTATAGTTTTGTCTTTGACTGTTCATGAATACTCCCATGCATTGATTTCAACTGCCCAAGGGGATGAAACTCCCAAATATTATAATAGATTAACTATAAATCCCTTCTCCCATGTGGACTTATTAGGACTTTTATCATTATTTTTATTTAAGTTCGGTTGGGCAAAGCCAGTTCCTATAAATCCTTCTAATTATAAAAATCAAAGACTTGGGACTATTTTGACATCATTAGCAGGACCGGTATCTAATTTATTGCTATCATTCTTGGCTGCAATTATTTATTTTAAGTTTCAGCCTGAATCTTATGCGGTTATTTATTTTTTAAAGGATTTAATCTTGATCAATGTTGGTTTTGCTGTATTTAATATGCTCCCATTTCCTCCCCTTGATGGTTCAAAGATTTTTGCTGAATTATTTAGGGGGAAAATAGCTGAAATAATTTATTCAATTGAAGGCAAAGGAATATTTATTTTGTTCCTACTATTGATGTTTCCACCTTTTAAATATTTTATAGCTAGGTTAATAGAATTTGTATTTAATGGAGTAATTGTTATTGCAATACAATTAGTTAGCAGGTGATTATATGTCAATTAATATAAAACTTGATGTTTTTGAAGGCCCTTTGGACCTTTTATTGCATTTGATTAAAAAGGCAGAAGTTGATATTTATAATATACCAATAGCTGAGATTACTGAACAATATTTAGAGTATCTTAAGGCTATGGAGGAATTAGACTTAGAAATAGCCAGTGAATTTATAGTTATGGCTGCAACTTTATTGGAGATAAAATCTAAGATGCTTCTTCCAAAGCCAAAAATAAATGAAGAAGAGGCTGCTGATCAGGATCCAAGAATAGAACTTGTTGAAAAACTAGTAGAATATAAAAAATTTAAAGAGTTTGCTAATTTTTTAAGGGAAATAACTCAGGATTATGAATTATATTTCAAGGAACCTGAAGTTATTGATGACATTAAAGAAAATAAAGACATCTTTTTAAAAAATGTTAACTTAGAAAATATTATGCATGCCTTTAAAAGGGTAATGGATTCATACAAAAAAAGGTATAATAAGCGAAGTAGCATTCCCAAAAACATAGATCACGACGAATATAAGATTGAAGATAAGATGGATGAGATATTGAGACTTTTAAAAAATAAAAAGAGGATGAAATTTAGCGAATTTTTTACTAGTGCAAGAACAAAACTGGAAATTGTAGTTATATTTTTAGCTATGCTGGAGTTGATTAAGTTAAGACATATTAGGGTATTTCAAGAGGATAATTTTTCAGATATATTAATCGAGGGGATGGTAGATTGATGGATGAATACTTATTTGATTTAAAAACGCAGAGGGATATAGATAGAATAAAAGGTATCATTGAAAGCATATTGTTTGTTTCAGGTGAAGCAGTATTAAAAAAGGATTTGATCAATGTATTAAATATTGATGAGAAGGATTTTGAATGGATTATTAAGGAAATGATTGATGAATATGAAAACGAAAAAAGAGGAATTTTTATATTGGAATTTAATGATAAGCTTCAGTTTTCTACAAAACCTGAATACAGCAGTTTTATAAGAAAGCTTTTTAGGCCTGAATCAAAACATAATTTGTCGCAGGCTGCCTTAGAAACCTTAGCAATTATTGCATATAAACAACCTATAACTAAATCTGAAATAGATGAGATTAGAGGAGTAAGAAGCGATAAGGCAATTTCAACCTTATTAGAATATGGATTAATTCGTGAGGCTGGTAGATTAGAAACAGTTGGAAGACCAATAATTTATGAAACAACGGAAGAATTTTTAAAGTATTTTGGATTTAAAAATTTAAGTGAATTACCAAATTTAATTGAATTTAATTTGGAAAAAAAGGAAGAATAAATATATGAAGGTATATTTATTCTTCCTTTTTTTATGGGGTGAATTATATGAAATTTTTTCTATTATTATTGATTTTTTTTATTATTGTAGTCATATTTTCAAAAACGTATATAGAAATATATTTTGATTTAAACAAACTAAATATTAAATTAAATTTTTTATATGTTATAAAAATAAAACTATTTGAAAAAAATATTAAAGAGAAAAACAAAACTAAATCTATCAGGAAAGAAAGAACGAGGGGTAATATAGAAATATTAGAATTAGTAAGGGCTTTAATAAGTAATATACTTCACCGTCTTGATGTAAATTTAGATATAGATTTTTTATTTGGGACAAAGGAACCGCATATTACTGCTATACTTTATGGTATGATGAATTCTTTTTTAGGTTCGCTTTATCCAATACTAAAAGATACATTTAAAAATTATAATCAAAAAATAAATATTACTCCTGTATTCGACAAAGAATTATATGATCTTAAATTAGATATTCTAATAAAAATTCAAAATCTTTATTTAATATGGATGTCAATAATTTTTTTATCAAAATACATAAAGAAAAAAGGAAAGGGTGGTTTTAGGTATGGAACATCCAATAGAAGCATTAATGAGAACTACAATGGATAGCCTCAAGGAGATGATAGATGTCAACACGATAGTTGGCGATCCAGTGGAAACTAAGGACGGAAGTGTCATAATTCCCATTTCGAAGGTTAGCATAGGCTTTGCATCTGGAGGAAGTGAATTTGCAAGGGAAGGGAAAATCGATGAAAAAGCAAAATTTCCATTCGGCGGTGGAAGCGGTGCAGGGATGGCTGTAAGTCCAGTAGCATTTTTAGTAGTTTCAAAGGATTCGGTAAAGTTACTTCCTGTAAATCAAGCTAATTCAATTGAAAGAATTATAGATGGAATACCTGATCTTATTGAAGATATTGTAAATTATTTTAAAAAAGATAAAAGTGTAAATATAAAAAATGCATATTCAAGCGAAGATGGAGGTTTTAATGCAACATAAATTAAGGCTATGGAGGTAGGACAAAATTGAGAAGAATTTTTTTAGTTATTTTTTCTTTATTTATTCTTTCAGTCCCTTGCTTAAATGTTTTAGCAAATTCTAAAGAATTAAACTTAAATTGTGTGGCGGCCACAATATTAGATCAAGAATCTGGTAGAATTTTGTATAGCAAAAATGGAAACAAAATATTGCCAATGGCAAGCACTACTAAGATAATGACTGCCATTGTGGCTATTGAGAGGGGAAATATAAAAGACGTAGTTACAGTTTCAACTAAAGCAGCATCTGTGCCTGGAAGTTCAGCTGGTCTTAGAGCAGGCGATAAAGTGACTTTAGAAGAACTTCTTTATGGACTTATGCTAAAATCGGGAAACGATGCTGCAGTTGCTATTGCTGAACATATCGCTGGTAATGTGCAAAATTTTGTTAAACTGATGAATGATAAAGCATTAGAAATTGGGGCATTAAACACAAGTTTCATTACGCCCCATGGGCTAGATGCAGAGGATCATTTTACAACTGCTAATGATTTAGCAAAAATAACTGCATATGCAATGAAAAATGATTTATTTGCAAAAATAGTTGCAACAAAAGAAATTTCTAGTGGAATTACAGGACCTTTTAAGTATTCTTATAACAATATAAATAAATTTTTGTTTAGAGTTGATAACTCTGATGGTGTTAAAACGGGATACACTGGTAATGCAGGCAAATGTTTAGTAGCATCAGTTAGACACAAGTTTGGAAGATATATCTGTGTAGTTTTAAATAGTGCGGATAGATGGAAGGATGCAGAGAAGTTAGTGCAATATGCATCAAAAAAATATATTTTTATAAAAGCTTTTGATAGAAATGAAATAATAAAAAATATTCCGCTTTATGGAGGAACCGAAAAAAATATCTTTGCCCAAACAAAATCAGACTTATATTTACCTATTCTTCCAGAAGAAAAGAATAAAATCAAAGTTGAGCTTTTTTCACCTTCGGTGCTATTTGCGCCTATAGCAAAAGATGAGATAGTGGGGAATGTTGTAGTGAAAATTGATGATATTATTATATCAAAGTCCCCTTTGATAAGTGATAGAGATGTTAGAAGAAAAAACTTTATAGACATGATAAAGGATGTATTTTTACGAGCTGTTAGAAAATAACAGCTCATTTTTTGTAACCAAAATTAACAATAATGAATATTTTAATTATATGGGAAGGGGGGACGGTTATGTTTAAATTTGTAGACTGCATTGATGCTGGCACGGAATATTGTCCTTGCTATTTAGCAGAAAAGGGTGAGTGCATTATTTGTTCTCAATTAAAAGGAAGGGCCTTTTGTGATTGCCTAAACTGGAAGGGAACTTGCATATTTCAAGAATATACGTGGAACAATAATAAAGCCAAAAAAGCAAGAGATTTTAAAGAATATGTCCTAAAGAGCATCAATTTTCTAAGAGATGATTTGATTATAATGGAGGTATTTGTAAACCCATATTTAGCAAAACAATTAAATAATATCGGATCATATGTATTTTTAAAAAAGCCTAAATCCCCTCACTGTTTTGCAATGCCAGTTTCGATTATGAAAAGCGATATAAAAAATAATGTAATTACAATGGCAATTAAAATATTGGGGGTAAAAACAAAAGATATTTTAGATTGCAAAGAAAAAGTTGAGATTAAAGGTCCATACTGGAATGGAGTTCAAGGTCAGATATTTTTAAAAAATTTAAAAAATAGTGAAATATTAATATCTGCAAGGGGAGTTGCTGCATCGCCCTGTGTTATGGTGGCGAACAAATTAAAAAAACACAATAATAATGTAATTGTCATATTAGACAAAGGACGTAGTAACGAAAATTTTGCCAAAAAAGAATTTTTAGATTTAGGATGCAAAGTATACGATGTCAACATGATAGACTATTCAAATTATACACTTAAGGATGAGTTTAAGAAACTAATTAATGAGCTGATGAGGAAGCATGATTTTAAAGTAACTATGTCAGGTGGCAGCGATGAGTTTCATAGACTTTATCTTAATTATATTTATTCAGTAAATAAAAATTTAAAATTTGCAACGGTAAATAATGCTTTGATGACGTGTGGTGAGGGTGTATGCGGGAGTTGTCAATTAAAACTTTGCAACGGACAAGTTATTAGGGGATGTAAACAACAATATAATCCTGCGGAGGTTTTCATCAATATAAAAGGGGATGTTAATATATGATGGTAATTGTTATAGGTGGAGGATGGGCAGGTTGTGCAGCTGCATTACAGGCTAAAAAATGTGGTGCTGAGGTTTTAATTATTGAAAAAACTGATATGCTTTTGGGACTTGGAAATGTTGGAGGGATAATTAGAAATAATGGTAGATGGACAGCCGCAGAAGAGATGATAGCCCTAGGAGGAGGAGACCTATTTGAAATAGCTGATAGATGTGCAAGGCACAAAAATGTTGAATTCCCAGGCCACAAACATGCAACTTTATATGATGTTAATATTATTGAAGCTGAGGTTAGAAAATATTTATATTCAATGGGAATTAATATTATGTTTGAAAATAGAGTTGTAGATGTAGAAATGGAAGGAAGAAGGATTAAATCTGTTTATTTACACGATGGAACCGAAATTGAGGGTGATGTTTTTATTGAGACTACTGGATCTACGGGACCTATTGGGAATTGTTTAAGATATGGAAACGGTTGTTCAATGTGTATATTGCGTTGCCCATCTTATGGACCAAGAATAAGTATTTCAATGAGGGCGGGGGTTGAAGATCTTCAAGGACTTAGAGGGGATGAAAGTTTTGGTGCCATGAGCGGATCCTGCAAATTAGAAAAGGATTCCCTCTCTAAAGAATTACAAGAACAACTAGATAAAGATGGAGTAGTAGTTATTCCGGTTCCTAAAGAAGATATAAATTTAGATAAATTAAAAAATAAAGTCTGTCAACAATATGCTCTAAAGGAATTTGCTGAAAATATTGTCTTATTAGATACAGGCCATGCAAAACTAATGACAAGCTATTATCCTTTAGAAAAACTTAGAAAAATTCCTGGATTTGAAAGAGCAAGATTTATAGACCCCTATTCAGGAGGCAAAGCTAATTCAATAAGGTATCTATCAATGGCACCAAGGGATAATCATATGAAGGTAGTTGGTATTGACAATTTATTTGTAGGTGGAGAAAAGAGCGGGCTCTTTGTTGGACATACAGAAGCTATTGTAACGGGAACATTGGCAGGATATAATGCAGTAAGAGCAGGGCTTGGATTGAATTTGGTAGAACTTCCTACTTCGCTTGCTGTTGGGGATATAATAAAATTTGAAAATGAAAGCAAACAAACTATTGAAGGTTTAAAGCAAAGATATACCTTTGCAGGGGCTGTTTACTTTGAAAGGATGAAGGAATTAAATCTTTATATTACTGATGTTGATAAAATACGTAAAAAAGTAGAGGGATTATTTTTGAAAGACTTTTTTAAGAATAAAATAATTTAAGGGGCTTGTGCCCCTTATTCTATTGGTAAAAAAGTTAAACCTATAAGTCCAGGCCCAGAATGCACTCCAAGAGCAGGACTTACTTCGTTTACTATAATTTCTTTAACAGAAGATATATTTTTAATTTTATTTGCAAGTTCATTGGCTTCATTTTCTACATTTGCATGGGGAATACCAACTATTATAGATTTATAATTTTTAGAATACAAAAGTAATTCATCTATCATCTTTGCTACGGCTTGGTTTTTACCCCTGACCTTTGAAAACATATAATATTTGCCATGTTCATCTACAGAAATTATTGGTTTAAGATTTAATAAAGATCCTATTTTAGCAGCAAAACTGCTAATTCTCCCGCCCTTTTTTAAATATTCTAATGTATCAACTGTAAAAAATCCTTTTACTCTATTTTTTAAAACTTCTATTTTATCTAAAATTTCATCATAATGGTATCCGTTTTTTATCATTTTAGCTGTTTCATAGACTAAAAGCCCAAGTCCTAAGGAAAGAATTTTCGAATCTACTACTGATATATAAATATCGCTGATTTCTTCCTTAACAAGTTTGAACATATCATATGTGCCGCTTAAGCCTGAAGATATAGTTAACGCAATGCAATGGGTAAATCCTTTTTGTTTTAATTCGTTTAGTTTTGAAACAACATCATAAGGAGATGGCATTGACGTTTTGGGAACCTCAATATCTAAGTTTTGATAAATTTCAATAGGTTTAATATCCATTCCATCTTTATATTCATTGTTTTTATATATGATCCTTAGAGGAATTACATTAATTCCGTATTCGTCTATTATCCTTTGTGGAAGATCACATGAGCTGTCGGTAACAAGAGCGACTTTTTCCATAAATTAACCTCCTAATATTTTAAGGTTATTATAACATTAAATCTATGAAAAATCTAATAAAAATTATGTAACATAAAAAAAGGGGATAACTCCCCTTATCTTGCTGAAGGTCTTCGCTCTTGTTTTTTTGCTTTTCTACATCTTGGACATCTTACTGGATCGTTTTCAAATCCCTTTTCTTTGTAGAATTTTTGCTCACCTTCAGTAAATATAAATTCTTTACCGCAGTCTTTGCAGATTATAGATTTGTCTGCCATAAAAAAACCTCCTAACTTATATTGGTGATGTTAATAATATTTCCAATAAACATAAAAATATACAATGAATTGAAAAATATTTAATTTAATTGAAATAATACACATAAAATGATAAAATTAACTAAAAAGGATGAGTAAAGGGGTTAAACTGATGCATAAAGAGGTTATAGGCGAAAAAAGTATAAAAAGAAATGTTTTAATTATTTTATTGTTTTTATCTATTTCATTGTTCTTATTAATTAAATATCAGCTCTATGATATAAATAAGTTAAGAGGCATAATTGGTTATAATAAAGTTATTGCACCTTTTATATTTTTAATATTATGCACCGTAAGACCACTTCTACTTTTACCAGTTGGTATTTTTTCAACATTGGGAGGATTAATTTTTGGTGCATTATTAGGAACCTTTTATACTTTGGTTGGAAGTATTTTAGGTTCAATAATTGCTTATTTTTTAGCAAAAAAATTTGGAAGGGATTTGGTGGATAGGTTATTAAAAGGAAGATACAGCAGAATAAAAATAAATTCAAAGGAAAACGGATTTATTATTACATTTATTTTAAGGGTTGTTCCAATACTACCCTTTGATGCTGTAAGTTATATTTGTGGAATTTCTAACATAACATTCAAGGATTACCTTTTAGGAACTATAATAGGCATTATTCCTGGGACTTTTATTTATAGCTACTTTGGTAGTTCCCTTAAAAATATAAAGTCTAAAGAATTTTATATAGCAATACTTTTACTTTTGCTTTTGAGTTTAATACCTTTTATTTATAAAAGATATTCTACTAAAATTAAAGCAGTCGAATTTGAGGAGGATAATGACAGATTGACAAAAAAAAGAAAGTGACTATAATTATACATGTAAAGGGGAGTAACTCGGCCTAAGCCTTAACCGATCGTCACCTCGGCGAAAGCCCGGTCGGTTAGCAAGGGAAACCTTGTGAGTAAGACCTTTATCTATGGATATCCATGGATAAAGGTCTTTTATTTTTGAAAAAATATTCTAAGGAGGGATTATATGAAGCCGTTCTATATGCTTACTAAACAAGAAATATTTTCAGAACTTAATACAAATGAAAATGGTATATCGGATGAAGAAGTCAAAAGGAGGTTATCAGAGTTTGGGTATAACGAATTTAAGGAAAGAAAAACAAAATCATTATTTCAAAGATTTTTAGATCAATTTAAGGACTTTTTAGTAATAATTTTAATAGTTGCTGCCTTAATATCTGGATTTGTTGGAGAGATTGCTGACTCAATAATAATCTTATTTGTAGTAATTTTAAACGCTGTTCTTGGCGTTATTCAAGAGAACAAAGCAGAAAAATCTCTTAGTGCACTAAAAAAGATGGCAGCACCTCTTGCTGTAGTTGTAAGAAATGGAATTTCAAAAGAGATTCCTGTTAGGGAAATTGTTCCTGGAGATATAGTAGTGCTAGAGGCAGGTAGATTTGTTCCAGCGGATTTGAGGCTTATAGAAGCAGTAAATTTAAAGATAGAAGAATCCTCATTAACAGGTGAATCCGTTCCGGTTGAAAAGAGTAGTGAAGCATTAGATAATGAAAATATTTCAATTGGAGATAGAAAGAACATGGCCTTTATGTCCTCCATGGTTACATATGGAAGAGGCAAGGGTGTAGTTGTTGCAACTGGTATGAAAACGGAGATAGGTAAAATTGCAGATATGCTCTCTAATGTAGAAGAGGAACAGACACCTTTACAAGTAAAATTAGAAGAAGCAGGCAAATGGATGGGAATAACGGCATTAGTTATCTGTGCAGTTATGTTTTTAATTGGAATATTAAGAGGTCATGAATTATTTGATATGTTTATGACTTCAATTTCCCTTGCTGTTGCTGCAATTCCTGAGGGACTACCTGCAGTAGTTACAATTGTTCTTGCTGTAGGTGTTCAAAAAATGATAAAAAGGAATGCTATAATAAGGAAATTGCCTGCGGTTGAAACTTTAGGATGCGCTACTGTAATTTGTTCTGATAAAACCGGAACTTTAACCCAAAACAAGATGACAGTAAAAGAAATATTTACAGTAAACGGTTATGCAGATGATATATTAGATGCTAAAAAGGCTTTAATAATTGCTAATCTTTGCAACGATACTAAAGTTGTTGAGGAAAATGGAAAGATAGTCACTTTGGGGGACCCGACAGAAACAGCTTTAGTTGATATAGCATTAAAGGCAGGAATTGATAAAAGGGAGTTAGAAAAGCAGTATGTAAGGATTGATGAGATACCTTTTGATTCAGATAGAAAACTAATGACAACATTTAATAGATATGAAGATAAGATAGAAGTTAATGTAAAGGGAGCGCCAGATATATTATTATCTAAATGTAAGTTTATTTTAGATAACAATGCTGTGAGAGAAATAACAATTGACGATATTGAAAGAATAAAAAGAGCTAATGAAGAGATGGCTGCTAAGGCATTAAGGGTTTTAGCAGTAGGATACAAAAACACAAATGAAGTGGATATTAATTATGCTGAAAAGGATTTAATTTTTGTCGCTTTAATAGGTATGATAGATCCTCCAAGGGAAGAAGCAAAGGATGCTGTTAAAAAGTGTAAAACCGCTGGTATCAAGCCTGTAATGATAACAGGAGACCATAAGACAACAGCAATTGCTATTGCTAAAGAACTTGGAATTTTAAACAGTGATGAAGAAGCTATTACCGGTGTAGAACTTGAAAAAATGAGCGATGAGGAGTTGTTTAATAATGTAACTAGGTATAGCGTTTATGCGAGGGTTTCACCAGAGCATAAGGTAAGAATCGTTGAAGCATGGAAAAAGAATGGTCAAATTGTTGCAATGACAGGAGATGGAGTTAATGACGCACCGGCTTTAAAGACTGCAAATATTGGTGCAGCGATGGGGATAACCGGAACAGATGTTGCTAAGGAAGCTGCTGATATGGTCCTCACTGACGATAATTTTGCAACTATTGTAGCGGCAGTAGAGGAAGGAAGGACGATTTATTCTAATATTAAAAAGTCCATAAGCTATTTGTTATCATGTAACATAGGAGAGATAGTTACACTCTTTGTTGCAACGCTTTTAGGATGGGCTGAACCTTTATTGCCTATTCACATACTTTGGGTAAATCTTGTAACGGACAGCCTCCCAGCTTTGGCATTAGGAATGGAACCTGCTGAAGAAGGAGTAATGAAACAACCGCCACGAGATCCTAATGAAGGAATTTTTTCTAAAGGGACGGGTTTTAGAATATTGATGCAAGGTATATTGATAGGAGCTTTAACTCTTATTGCTTATGTATATGGTGTTAACTATGGTAAAAAGCAAGGCCTTTCCTTTGAAGAATATGAGTTAATTGGAAGAACCATGGCATTTTTTACTTTAAGTTTATCACAGTTAGTTCATGCTTATAATAATAGATATGAATTAAAGTCAGTAATTGCAAGTGGCATATTTAAAAATAGATACTTAAATCTTGCTGTTCTAATATCTTTATTTATTCAAATTACGGTTTTATCGACTTCCTTCTTAAGAAGGATATTTAAAGTAACATTATTAAATAGAGAACAACTTGTAGTGGTCCTATTGTGCTCAATAGCTCCACTAGTAGTAGTTGAGATAGTTAAATTATTTAGAAAAGAATGAACTATAGCTTTGCTATAGTTCATTTTTTTGTATTGACAAACTTATTTTTTTGAATATTATATATATGAATAAACAATTGATTAAATGTATCGATACAATAGGAGGGGGATTATGAGGACAGAAAAATTTAGAAAAATAATTTATTCAGGTTTTGGTATTGCGCTTGTTTTTGTTGCAACAATAGTTATTAAAATCCCGTATGTAAAGGGGTATATTAATTTTGGAGATATTTTTATTTTTGTTATTTCAAGTATATTAGGAAGTAATATTGGATTTATTTCTGGAGGTATAGGGTCAGCCTTTTCAGATATTTACCTAGGGTATAATATATATGCACCCGGAACATTTATAATTAAGGGTTTGGAAGGATTTATTGCAGGGACATTGCTTAGAATATTTGATAGGAAATTTAATCCTTATTTTATTTATTCGGCTTATTTTATAGCGGGTCTTTGGATGGTATTGGGATATTTTATATATGAAACTGTTCTTTATGGTTTTGCAACTGCAATGACTGCTGTCCCAGGTAACTTAGTTCAGGCGATTGTCAGTGCCATTGTTGCTATTCCACTTTCAAGGACTTTAAAGAAGGTTATAAAGTAAATTGAACCTAAAGGCGAAATTGCCTTTAGGTTTTTTGTTTATATTTTGATTAGTTAGGAAAAAATATTAATAGTAATTTGGAGGTGAAGAAAATATGCTAAATAGAATTAGAGAAACCAGGATTCAAAGGGATGGACTTTATGAAATAACCCTTCAAATACCTGAAAGTGAGTATTTTAGTGTTTATGATAGCGTGACGGAATATAATGCAATTGAGATATTAGGAAATTATCTTTCTAAATATCAAGATGATGCAAGATTTGATAATGTGAGAATAAAGCATAATAAAAATGGCCATATTGTTGATATAAAGGCTGAACTACATTATCTTGATAATGATCATACGGATGCAAGTCCTGTCCCAGATATGCTCAATAAAGCGAGAGGTGAATAGCTTTGCTAATCCCTTATTTGACTTTATTTTTTATTTTAGGAGTTTTGATTTATTTTTCAGGAAGCATTATTTTAATTAGTGCAGCTTTAACTGCACTTTTTTTGATTTTTATCAATAAGAGGAGTTTGATATATTTTTTAATAGCATTTTTAGTATTAGGAATATTGGTTGCTAATTTTAAACACAGTAATTTTGTGAAGAAGGAGGAATTGTTAAGGAATAATAATATTTTTGATGGATATATTGCTGAAAAAAATTCAGATAGTTATTTGATTGTAAATTATAAAGAAAATTATAAGATTCTGTTATATACTACTAAGGAGTTTTCACCGGGAGATTATATAAAAATATATTCAAAATTTGAACCCATTCAAACTTATAAAAAGAAAAATTATTATTCAAGGGGAATTATAGGAAAAATAAAAGAAAATGAAAATTTTACAATTATAAATAAAAAAACAGTTTTATCATCTTTAGTTAAAATTAAGTATTTTTTGATAAATAGACTAACTTTAATTGACAAAAAGGCAGGAGGGTTAATAGCTGCAATATTATTTGGATATACATCAAATATGAAAGAGGAATACAAAATATTCAATGATTTAGGATTATCGCATTTTTTAGCTGTATCTGGGTTTAATCTTGGAATTATATTTTTGTTTTTTAATAGAATTTTTGAATGCTTTGGAGCAAATTTAAGAAAAATTTTATCCCTAATTATTTGTTTCATATTTGTTTTAATTTCGTCACTTGAACCTTCAGTTCTAAGAGCGTTTATAATGATTGCCTTTGTAAGCCTTTCAAAGATAGTAAAAAGACCATCGTTAGGATTAAACAATTTTTTTATAGCAGCACTATTGATGCTACTTTTTAACCCATATTTAATTTTTAATAGAGGATTTATATTTTCGTATTTAGCAACGTTTTCAATCCTGATATTAGGACATTACATTAAGAATGCTAATAATGATATATCAGCTGCTCTTTCTACTTTTTTGTTTATAACGCCGATATCCTTAATTTATAATGGTTATTTTTCAATATATAGCCTTATTTTGAATATTATATTATCACCTTTTATTGGTATATTAACGATTTTATCTTTTTTATCCTCTATAATATTTTTAGTGTTTAAATTGGACATTTTACTTTTTCCACCCTTATTTTTTGGGATAAAGTTATTTGAGATTATAACAAAAATTAGTAAATATAATATTCAAATGTTTTTTAGCATGAACTACATTACATTAGTTAGTTATTATTTATTAATATTTATAAACTTAATAAAAAAGAAATATAGAAAATTTAACTATATATTGGTTTTATTTTTAATATCTTCAATTTTGTATAATCCTAAAAATTTAAAAGTAAACATTATTAATGTCGGACAGGGAGATAGCATTTTAATTGAAACTCCATATAAAAAAGTAATTTTGATAGATACAGGGCCAAGTTTTGATGACTATATTGCTGCAAAAGAAAGAATAGTTCCATTTATTAAACGGAAAGGATATAATAAAATAGACCTACTTATTATTACCCATCCCCATAAGGATCATTTCTCTGGGTTTCATACTATTTTAAATAATTTTAATGTTTATAATATCGCTGCACCATTTAAAATAGAAAACATAAAATCTACTCTGCTTTTAAAGGGGGATGAGGTTGTGGTGGATGGAGTTGTTCTCAAGGTTTTATATCCAGAAGTTTTACAACAAAAGGATGATAAAAATGAAAATGCTATTGTTTTAGAATTATCTTTTAAAGATTTTTATATGCTATTGCCTTCGGATGTAGATTTAGATAATATAGATTTAGAAAATAAGAATTATGATATAGTTCAACTTCCACATCATGGTTCAATAAAATCCTTTGATATAAATACGGCTGAAAAATATAAATTTAGTGTTGCTGTTGTATCAGTTGGTAAAAATAATTTTGGACATCCATCGAACTTATTGATGGAATACCTTTACCAAAGGGGAGTTAGAATTTTTAGAACTGATATAAATGGTAATATTACAATACATACTAATGGTAAAAAATATTTTATAAAAGGTGATTTTGATGATAGTTAATGATATAAAATCCTTTGAAAGGGAATTACAATCAAACCGAGTTATTATTATCGGTGGAACTAATAAAAATGATATTGATTTATCATTAAAAAAAGCTTATAAATTTTATGATGGAAATGGATATGATATTAGAATTTTAGATTTTGAAAATACATCTATTGATGATATTAAAAATGCTATTTTTACTTCAACTTTTTTTGTAACAACAAAATTGGTTCATGTTAAAAATTTTAATATAATTAAAGCGAGAACAGAAGAAGAAAAAATAAATATTGATAAAGGCATAATAAAGGAATTAGTTGAACTTATTAGAATTGTTGATTCTGATACAGTTTTATTATTTACGATAGATGGACAAATAGATCTTTCTAATCAAATAAGTAAAATAGTATCTGAAATAGGATGCTTGGCCCATTTTGTTATTACAAAGCAGGATTTACCAAGTTTCGTTGAAAAACTTGTAAACAAAGAATATAAAAAAGCAGGGCGAGCGGAGATTAATTATTTTTTAGAGTCAATAAATTATTCAACTCAGGAGGTTTATAATGAACTTAATAAACTAATAGATTATACCCTTGATGAGCCAAAAATAACCCTTCAGCATATTGATGATATTGTTACTAAAACACTAGAAAGCAATATTTTTAAAATGGTTGATAGTATAGGCAAAAAGGAAGCTCACACTGCATTGTCTATCTTAAATACACTCATAAATCAAAAGGAATCGGAACTTAAAATATTGGGAATGATAATAAGGCAATTTAGATTGTTATATTTGATGAAGATTATAGATGAACGACATAAGGGAATGGGTGAGGATGAGATATTGAGAAATTTATCCTTGGATGGTAAGAAAAGATTTATTATTAAAAACCTAAGAATTCAGCACCAAAAATTTAATAGAGATGAGATAATTAAAAATATTAATTTGTGCTTGGAAACGGATTTTAGTATAAAGTCTGGAAAACTTCAAGATAGTAAATTGGCATTAGAACTTTTGATTTTAAATATATGCAAATAAAAGTAAAAAACACCCTAAATGGGTGTTTTAATTATTGATTTGAAACTTTGTTAAGCTTTAAAGTAAGTCTTGACTTGTGTCTTGCTGCTGCATTAGCATGAATTACTCCCTTAGCAGCTGCTTTGTCGATTTTTTTGATAGCTTCAACGAGTAAAACCTTTGCATCATCTAAGTTGCCGCTGTTTAATGCAGCTTCAAACTTCTTTATAGCTGTTCTCATTGAAGACTTAACCATTTTGTTTCTTAATGTTCTTTTTTGGGTAATTTTTATTCTTTTTATAGCTGACTTTATGTTTGCCATTGACTACCCTCCTCAAAAATAAATTATTTATACCAGCAGATGGGGAATCTGCGAAGGGTTCTACATATTACAACAAAGGATATTATACCATTAATATTTATGTATTTCAAGAAAAATATATAGTTTTTGTCCAATAATTTTGCTCGTAGGCACAAATAGTATATGAAAAAAAATTATGGGAAATCTATAAATAGAATTTTGTAAAAGAGGGTGGTTCGATGTTTAATATTAGAACAGATCTTGCGATAGAAGCACGGGAAATTTATAGGGAAGGCAGCAATAGAGAAGTCCCAGGTGTTGCGGTGGACGTTGATCATAAGGATGAAGATATTAAAATAACCATTGTTAAGGTTTTAGATGAAAGAGGAGCAAGAATAATCGGGAAACCAATAGGAAGCTATATTACTATGGAGGTTCCCAAAATTAGGCACTATGATGCCGAATTTCATGATAGATTAGGAAAATCTTTGGCTAAACAATTAGCAGAACTAATAAATTTAAAGAAGGATGGAACTGTATTAGTAGTTGGTCTTGGCAATTGGAACGTAACACCTGATTCATTAGGCCCTAAGGTTGTGTCAAAGTTATTTGTAACTAGGCATTTAAAACAATATATGCCCCAATATTTAGAAGAAGGAATTAATCCAGTATGTGCAATTTCTCCAGGAGTTTTAGGAATAACTGGAATAGAAACTGCTGAGATTATTCAAGGAGTAGTGGAAAAGGTAAAACCAGATGTTGTAATAGCGATAGATGCATTATCCTCAAGGAAAATGGAAAGGGTTGTAACAACTATTCAAATAGGGAATACAGGTATAAATCCTGGTTCAGGTGTTGGAAACAGGAGAATGGAATTATCCGAAAGAACCTTAGGAATCCCTGTAATAGCTATTGGTGTTCCAACTGTTGTAGATGCTGCAACTCTTGCTAACGATACTATTGATCTTATGATAGATTCCTTAATTAAACAGACGTCTAATGATAAGGATTTTTATAATATGCTTAAAAATGTCAATAAGGATGAAAAATATGCCTTAATAAGACAAATACTAAATCCTTATATTGGTGATCTTATGGTAACTCCTAAGGAAATCGATAGTTTAATTGAAGACATTTCAAAAGTTATAGCAAATGCGATAAATATTGCCGTTCATCCTGGTATTGAGTTAGAGGACATTAATAAATACATTCATTAAAAGGACACCGATAAGGTGTCTTATTTTTTGTTTTAATACTATAAATTTGAACATATAAATATTAAGAGTAAATTGTAAAGGGGAAGATGGGGATGCATAAGAGGTTAAATTGGACGTTAATATTAGAATATCTAGGGAAAATAGGAGTATTTCTTATTCTATTAAAACTTTTATTAAGTTATGTTTTACCCATCATGCTTATATTTTTTAATTCAAAATATAAGTTAAATACATATCAATTCCTTTTAATTCAAGCAACACCTATGCTTTCTATGTATCAAGAAGATGACGAAGAAGACATAAATTGGTTTTCTGTAATAACAAAAAATTTAACTGGAATTGATTTTTATGATTATAAAACGTTATTAATAAGTAGTATTCCAATGATGGGTGAGGTTGAACAACAAATTTTAGCTATAAAAGAAAGTGGACCTATCGTTGTAATACCAAGGACAGAGGTTGCATTGGAGGATGAAGAGGAAATTCAAGATGAGGAAGCAATAAACAATTCATCACAAGAAAAAGAGGAAACTGCTATAAATATAATAGAGGAAGCAAAATCAAATCCGCCCCAAAAGAGAAAACTTGATCCTAAAAAGCCTTTAATTTTAATCTATCATACTCATACCACAGAGAGCTATAATCCTGATGGTAAGGGACAAAACTTTACAACGGATTCAAATTTAAATTTAATAAGGGTTGGGGCAGAAATAAAAAAGGAACTTGAAGAAAAGTATGGTATATCAACAATCCATGATACGACTTTTCATGATATTCCCAAACGTGAGGGAGCATATCTTAAGTCTAGACCAACAGTTCAAAAATATCTTAAAAAATACGATAGTTTTAAAATTATAATTGACTTACATAGGGACGCAAATGTAGGAAAAAATAAATCTACTGCAATTATAGGTAATGAAAGATATGGGAGGGTTATGTTTGTTGTCGATACTTTAAATAGAAATCACACAAGGAACAATGTCTTAGCAACAAAGATAAATGATAAGTTTAACTATTTATATCCAGGATTTTCAAGGGGAATAATGTATAAACAATCCAAAAGTCATTATAACCAGGATTTATCTTCAAAAATAGTTTTGATAGAGGTAGGGTCAAACGAAAATTCCCTTGAGGAAGCCATTAATTCTGCAAAGGTTATTGCGAGGGTTTTAGCAGAATGCATAGATTAACTAATTTCCTTTCATTTATTTACATAAAATAAATTTTAATATATAATTATTTAATAGCAAAATCGAAGAAAAGATTGCACTCTACCTATGAGGAGGATATATATGCCAAGTGATAGACAAAAGAAGATAAGAAATTTTTGTATTATTGCGCATATTGACCATGGAAAATCAACTTTAGCTGATAGATTGATTGAAAAAACAGGAACTTTAACCCAAAGAGAAATGGAAGATCAGGTTCTTGATACAATGGAGCTTGAAAAGGAAAGAGGAATAACGATTAAAGCTCAGGCCATAAGACTTGTTCATACAACGGAAGATGGTGAGGAATATATTCTAAATCTTATAGATACCCCTGGTCATGTAGACTTTAATTATGAGGTTTCAAGAAGCCTTGCAGCTTGTGAGGGGGCTCTTTTAGTTGTTGATGCAACACAAGGAATACAAGCTCAGACCCTTGCAAATTGCTATTTAGCTTTAGAGCATGATCTTGAAATAATTCCTGTAATTAATAAAATAGACCTTCCAAGTGCAAGGCCTGATGAGATTAAAAAGGAAATAGAAGATGTAATAGGCCTTGATTGCTCTGATGCTCCATTAATTTCTGCAAAGGTTGGACTTGGAATAGAGGATGTTTTAAAGGCAATTGTTGAAAAGATACCTTGCCCTGAGGGCGATGAGGACGCACCACTAAGGGCATTGATATTCGATAGCTACTATGACTCATATAAAGGAGTTATATGTTATATTAGGGTTAAAGAGGGAACTATCAAAAAGGGCATGAAAATTAAGCTTATGGCATCTAAAAAGGAATATGAAGTAACCGAAGTAGGAATCTTTAGGCCACAATATATGGAAGTTGCAGAACTAAAGGCTGGAGATGTTGGATATGTTTGTGCCAGCATAAAAAATGTTAGGGATGCAAGAGTTGGTGATACTATTACTGAAGCTGAAAGGGAAGCTAAAGAACCGCTTCCAGGTTATCGCCCTGCCATTCCGATGGTATTCAGCGGATTTTATCCAACAGATAGTGCAAAATATGAGGAGTTAAAGGAAGCATTGGAAAAGCTTCAACTTAACGATGCTGCCCTAATATTTGAGCCAGAAACATCTGTAGCTTTAGGGTTTGGATTTAGATGTGGATTTTTGGGACTTCTTCACATGGAAATAGTTCAGGAAAGATTGGAAAGGGAATATAATCTTGATATAGTAACAACAGCTCCAAGCGTTATATATAGAATTACTAAGACGGATGGAGAGGTAATTGAACTTACAAATCCGACAAATATGCCATCGCCAACAGAAATAGAATTTATGGAGGAACCTTATGTTAAGGCAACTATTATAACTCCTTCAGAATATGTTGGTGCGGTAATGGATCTTTGTCAAAATAAAAGGGGAATATTTAAAAATATGGAATATATAGAAACAACAAGGGTCATGCTTCATTATGAGATGCCATTAAATGAAATTATATATGATTTCTTTGATGCCTTAAAATCTAGAACAAAGGGATATGCTTCCCTTGACTATGAACTTATAGGATACAAGGAATCAGACCTTGTTAAACTTGATATATTGCTAAATGGTGATCCAGTAGATGCTTTATCTCAAATTGTTCCAAAGGAAAGGGCATATCAAAGAGGCAGAGCAATATGTGAAAAGCTTAAGGAAATTATTCCAAGGCAACTTTTTGAGATACCTATCCAAGCTGCAATTGGTTCGAAAATTATAGCAAGGGAAACTGTAAAGGCCTTGAGAAAAGACGTTCTTGCAAAATGCTATGGTGGAGACATTACAAGAAAGAAAAAGCTTCTTGAAAAGCAAAAAGAAGGTAAAAAGAGGATGAAGCAAATTGGAACTGTTGAGGTTCCACAGGAAGCATTTATGGCTGTATTGAAGGTGGAATAATGGAAAGGGCTTTATATATTCACATCCCATTTTGTATAAGAAAGTGTCTGTATTGTGATTTTTATTCTATTTCAGATTTGTCTTTGCAGGATGATTATATAGATGCTTTAATAAGCGAAATAAAAAGAATTGAAGACAACAAATTAAAATCAATATTCATCGGTGGGGGAACCCCCACCGTTTTATCTAAAAATAGCCTTGAAAAACTGTTAAGAAGTTTAAGCAAATTTCAATTTACGGAGTTTACTGTTGAAGCTAATCCTGGAACTTTGGAAAAAGAAAAATTGATAGTGCTAAAAGAATATGGAGTCAATAGGCTATCTATTGGTCTTCAGGCTGTTCAAGATAAGATTTTAAAAAGTCTAGGGAGAATTCATACCTTTAGCGATTTTTTAGAAAACTATGAAATGGCAAGGAAAATAGGTTTTAATAATATTAATGTTGATTTGATGTTTGATATTCCTGGACAGGGAATGGATGACTGGAAGGAAACATTGGAGAAAATTGCAGAAATTAAACCTGAACATTTGTCGTGCTATAGTTTGATAATAGAAGAAGGAACGCCCTTTTACGAATTATATAATATGGGACAACTTAACGTTGCTGATGAAAATATCGATAGAGAAATGTATCATTATTCAGTAAATTTTTTAAAAAGCAAGGGATTTGTGCATTATGAAATATCGAATTTTGCTTTACCGGGATATGAATGCATTCATAATCTAACCTATTGGAATGAAGAAGAGTATTATGGAGTTGGGGCATCGGCTCATTCGTTTATAGATAAATATAGATATTACAATGTGGATGATGTTAAGAAATATGTAAACTTAGTATATAATGATGAAGCAAAAAGAGAAAAAATATTTATTAGCAAAAAGGATGAAATGAGCGAATTTATGATCCTTGGTTTAAGAAAAATAAAAGGTGTTTCTAAAGAAGTTTTTAATAAAAGATTTAGTGATGATGTTTATAATGTTTTTGGTCAGGAAATATCTAAACTAATTGAACAAGGGCTTTTAATGGATGATGGGAAAAATATTTTTTTGACGATTAGGGGTCTTGACATTGCAAATCAGGTTTTTATGAGATTTATATTATAAAACAAAGGAGCGTTTTAAGACGTTCCTTTATTTTTTTTGAATTAAGAAGGAATTGGCTTTTTTATGTAGAATATTATTTATCGATGTTAAGTAAATATTTTCTTGCAGGTGATAAAATGGAGAAGAAAAGATTTTATAGAATTTTGCTTATTACAATAGGATTGATAGTTATCATAAAGTCTCTTTTTAATATCAATATAATTAGTTTTCGCGATTTGTTTTTCTTCTTTTTTGCCTTATTTGTTGCATCTATTATGAATTATTTTACCCTTTTTGTTAAAGATATTAGATTCGACTTTACGGAAACAATAACCATCTTCATCTTTTTAACCTCTGGACTTTATAATGCGATTTTGTTTGAAACCCTTTATAGTATCACCACATTTATTATTAATACGTTTTATTATAAGAAAGCAGATATTAATTTAGATAAATTATTGGTAAATACCTCAATGTTTGCAATAATTGTTTTTTTATCGGGTAAAATAAGCAACTTATTATCTAGTTTTGCAAATTTGCCTTATTTAGAAGATATTGTATTGTCTGCAGCATTGTTTGAGCTTCTTTTCTTGACTTTTAATATATTGCTATTATACATTGAAATTATTTTGGATGGAAAGAGGCTATCTATATTTAAAGCCTTTGATTTGGAAATTTTACTTACGGACTATATTATTGCTGTGACGCTGTCGATATCCTTATGCTTGATAAGTTTTAGCTCGGGTAAATTAGGAACGGTTTTAATATTTGTTATTTTAGTTATATTAAGTTATACCTTTTATCTTTTTAAAAGATTGGAGTTTAAAAATGCAATAATTAAAAAATTGCTCATTATAAGTGAGGACCTAATTAAATATGGCGATTTAAAAACAAAGTGTGATTATTTCTTAATAAATTTAAAAGAAATAATACCCTATGATATTGCTGCAATATATTTTTTCGATTATAAAAATGATGATTTTGCAATCCCTATTTCTTTTTATCTACCTATAGAACTTCCTTTAAACGAATTAGACCTTAATATTAAAAATGGCAATACTATAAAAAGAATTTTAGACAAGAAAATATATATTAGCAAAAATACCAAAAGAGATAAAAATATTTCAATTGTAGGGGAACTTCAAAATTGGTGTGAATCTGCTGTATTCGTTCCAATTGTTGTAGAGGATGAAGTGAAGGGATTAATCTTTTTAGCAGGACGAATTAGCATGTCAAATTTACTATTGCAGGACATTGAAGATCCATTAAATATACTTTCAAAACAAATGGCATTAGCAATTTCTAATTATAGATATTTTTTGGATATAAAAAAGGAAGCTGAGATAGATCCATTAACAGGCCTATATAATAGAAAGGTGTTAGATAAAGAAATAGACAATTTAATAAAACAAAATGTAAACTTTTCTATTGTAATTTTTGATTTAGATGATTTTAAAAAGGTTAATGACACGTATGGACATTTAGCAGGGGATCAGGTTCTTAAGGAATTTGCAAATGTTATTAAGAAAGTTATAAGAAAAACTGACATAGCTTGTAGATTTGGAGGAGAGGAGATATTAATCATATTAAAGGGACTATCAAAGGAACAGGCATACATAATTGCAGAAAGAATAAGAGAAAAGCTCGAAGAATCAAATATTATTATAAACGGTAATTCAATTAATGTAACAGTGTCAGGTGGTATAGCTTCGTATCCAGAAGATGCAAATAATATAAAGGAATTGCTTAATAAGGCTGATGCTGCTTTATATATTGAAGGCAAATCGAAGGGTAAAAATAAAATAGCTATATGCTAACTTAGATAGAGCCTTAAGAATTTAAAAATAGATTTTGGTATAAATGTAAAGGGGGTAAAAATATTGAAATGTAATTATGAGGAGTTTTCAGGTGAAATAATAAAAAAGGTGAAATTAAAATATTTAGCATATTTGCCTGAAGGATATGAAAAAGATAAAAACAAGAAATGGCCGCTTATTTTATTTTTACATGGTATGGGAGAGCGTGGGGAAGACTTGGAACTTGTTAAAAGACAGGGACTACCCAATATTATTAATGAATTAGAGTATTTTCCTTTTATTCTTATTGCACCGCAATGCCCAACAAACTCTATGTGGTATATGGAAATAGATTCACTATTTGAACTAGTTAAGCATGTTATTAATCAATATAATGTAGACACATCCAGGATTTATTTAACAGGGTTAAGCATGGGTGGCTTTGGAACTTGGCATTTTGCTGAGGCTCATCCTAAACTTTTTGCGGCTATTGTTCCTATTTGCGGTGGGACGGTTCCCAAAATAGGATTCCCTGAAAGGATTAAAGTTCTTAAAGATGTGCCTGTTTGGGCATTTCATGGTGCAAAGGATGAAATAGTTCCTATTGAAATGTCTAAAGAATTAGTGGATGTTTTAAGGCAGCATAATGGAAATGTTAAATTTACCGTATATCCAGACGCAGGGCATGATTCTTGGACTGAAACTTATAGAAATAAAGATTTATATGCTTGGCTTCTTGGACAGAAGAATGATAAGTTTACATTAGAATAAAAATATTGTGATAATCCTTTTTATGGCATAAATATTATTATGCTATAAAAAGGATTATTTTTTATATCACAAGAATTTTTAATAGAATATATTGACAAATTTAAAGGATAGTGATATTTTTTATCTTAGAGTTAGCACTCACTATTAAAGAGTGCTAATAAGAGAGGAGGTGGGAGCATGGATCTTGGCGAAAGAAAAAGATATATACTAAAGGCAATTGTAGATGATTATATTGAAACAGCAGAACCGGTAGGATCAAGAACCATAGCAAAAAAATATGAGATGGGTATAAGCTCCGCCACCATAAGAAATGAAATGGCAGATTTAGAGGAATTGGGATATTTAGAGCAACCACATACATCAGCCGGAAGAATTCCTTCAGATAAAGGATATAGATACTATGTAGATAAGCTTATAAACATAAAAGATCCAACGCCTGAAGAGGCTTCAGAAATAAAAAATATATTGCAATTTGCAACTATATGTGAGATAGATAATATAATAAAAAGAACGACTAAACTTTTGTCAGAGGTTACGAGATATACAGCGGCAGTTTTATCGCCTTCGGTCAAAAAAAGTGCAGTAAAATCAATACAGCTCGTTCAAGTTAACGATTATGATGTTTTAGCAATAGTTGTTACTGATACTGCTGTGATTAAACATGTTTTGATTAAGCTGCCGAGAAGAATAGATTATGATACACTATTAAAAATAAACAATATGCTCAATGAAAAATTAAGAAATCTAACAGTAGAACAGATAGATCTTTCAGTTATAAATCAAATTCTTATGGAACTTAGAGGGTATTATGAAATATTAAATGCTATTATTCCTGTTTTATATGACTCTTTAAAATCAGTAGACTGCGACATTTATTTAGAAGGAACAACCAATATTTTTAAATATCCAGAGTATAATGATATAAACAAGGCGAAAAACTTCTTATCATTATTAGAAAGAAAGGAAACCCTTATTGATATATTCTCAGATGATGGAGAAAACCTTAAGGTTTCAATTGGTAAAGAAAACAACAATGATGAAGTTAGAGATTGCAGCATAATAAGAGCGTCATATATGGTTGGAAATAAAGTTGTGGGCACTATTGGAGTTATAGGACCAACGAGGATGGATTATTCCAAAGTAATCGGAATACTAAAGTTTATAGCAGATAATTTAAATGACATATTAAGAAATTCCTTCTAACAGGGTGGTGAATTTATGACAAATGAAAATGTGAATGAAAAAGATAACTTGATTTTAGAAAAAGACGAACAAAATGAAAAAACGAAGGAGGAGAATATAGATTTAAGTCAAGAAGTTAATGAGGAAAAAGAAATATTAGACGACAAGAACAAAGAAATAGAAGAGCTGAGACAAAAACTTTCAGATAAGGAAAATGAGTGCCAAAGTTATGTAGACCTATTGAAAAGGACTATGGCGGATTTTGATAATTTTAGGAAAAGAACTCAAAAAGAGAAAGAAACAATATATACAGATGGCTTTGTAGATGCAATTAAGGAATTATTGCCTGTCCTTGATAATCTTGAAAGGGCAGTAGCACATGTTGAAGATAATGAGTCAAATCCTTTAGTTGAAGGTATACAAATGACTTTGAAGTTATTTAAAGATACACTTCAAAAAATGGGAGTAGAAGAAATAAAAGCAGAAGGAGAAAAATTTGATCCAAATTATCACAATGCTATAATGCATGTTCAAGATGAAAACTATGATGAAAACATCATAGTTGAAGTGTTCCAAAAAGGATATAAATATAAAGATAAAATAATAAGATACAGTCTTGTTAAAGTAGCAAATTAAGAAAGGGGAGGAGAAGAAATGGGTAAGGTTATAGGTATTGACCTTGGAACTACCAACTCATGTGTTGCTGTCATGATTGGTGGAGAACCAGTTGTTATTCCAAATTCTGAAGGTGCAAGAACAACTCCTTCAGTTGTAGGTTTTAAACCAAATGGAGAAAGAATAGTAGGTCAGGTTGCAAAAAGACAAGCAATAACAAATCCAGAAAGAACAGTGATATCAATAAAAAGGCACATGGGAACAAACTATAGGGTTAAAATCGACGATAAGGAATATAGCCCAGAAGAAATTTCAGCAATGATACTTATGAAGCTAAAGGCCGATGCTGAAGCTTATCTTGGAGAGCCTGTAACTCAAGCAGTAATTACAGTTCCTGCATATTTTAACGACAGCCAAAGACAGGCTACAAAAAACGCAGGTAAGATAGCAGGGCTTGAAGTTTTGAGAATAATAAACGAGCCAACTGCAGCATCACTAGCCTATGGACTTGATAAAATGGATAAAAATCAAAAGATTTTAGTTTATGACCTTGGTGGCGGAACCTTTGACGTTTCAATCCTTGAAATAGGTGATGGAGTATTTGAAGTTAAGGCAACTAATGGTAATACCCACCTTGGTGGTGATGACTTTGACCAAAGAATAATGGATTATATTATGGATACTTTCAAGGCTGAAACAGGAATAGATTTAAGAAACGATAAGATGGCACTCCAAAGATTAAAAGAAGCAGCAGAAAAGGCTAAGATAGAACTTTCATCAATGCTTCAAACAGAGATAAATCTTCCATTCATAACAGCTGATGCCACAGGTCCAAAACATATTAACATGACATTAACAAGAGCAAAATTCAATGAATTAACTGCAGATCTTGTTGAAGCAACTATTGAGCCTATGAGAAATGCCTTAAGGGATGCAGGACTTACAATCAATGATATTGATAAAGTTATATTAGTTGGTGGTTCAACAAGAATACCAGCAATACAAGATGCTGTAAGAAACTTTACAGGAAAGGAACCAACAAAGGGAATAAATCCTGATGAAGCTGTTGCAGTTGGAGCTGCAATTCAAGCAGGAGTTTTAACAGGTGAAATTAAGGACCTCTTGCTTCTTGACGTTACACCATTGTCCCTTGGTATTGAAACATTAGGAGGAGTATTTACTGTTTTAATTCCAAGAAATACAACGATTCCTACAAAGAAGAGCCAAATATTCTCAACAGCAGCCGATGGCCAAACTTCCGTTGAGATACATGTTCTACAGGGAGAAAGACCAATGGCAAGGGATAACAAGACCCTTGGAAGGTTTACTCTATCAGGTATACCACCAGCACCACGTGGAGTGCCACAAATCGAAGTTACATTTGACATAGATGCTAACGGTATATTAAATGTTTCAGCAAAGGATTTAGGAACAGGAAAGGATGCAAAAATTACAATTACAGCTTCAACACATCTTTCAGAGGAAGAAGTTGAAAAGGCAGTTAAAGAAGCAGAAAAATATGCTGAAGAGGATAAGAAGAGAAAAGAAGAAATTGAAATCAGAAATAATGCTGACTCATTGATTTATCAAACTGAAAAGACAATAAAGGATTTAGGTGATAAATTAACAGCAGATGAAAAGTCAAAGATAGAAGAAAAGATAAAGAAGCTAAAGGATGCCTTGAATGGAACTGATGTTAATGCTATAAAGACTGCATCAGATGAGCTTACTCAGTCCTTCTATGAAATTTCATCAAGAATTTATTCACAATACAACCAAGGAGCAAATCAAGGATTTAGTCAACAGCAAAATACAGGAAACGATGATATAAAGGTTGACTACGATGTAAAGGACGGTAAATAATATAAGAGGGATTTTTATCCCTCTTTTCTGTATGTGAAAGGTGGTGAAACAATTGGCAAAGGACTACTATGCAATACTCGGAGTAGACAAAAATGCATCCGACGAAGAAATAAAAAAGGCCTTTAGAAAATTAGCCCTTCAATATCACCCAGATAGAAATCCCGGCAATAAAGAGGCTGAGGAAAAATTTAAGGAAATAAACGAAGCATATCAGGTGTTATCGGATCCTCAAAAGAGGGCACAATATGATCAATTTGGAACAGCTGATTTTAATGGGCAGGGATTCGATTATTCAAATTTTGGTGGCTTTGGAGGATTCGAGGGCTTTGGTGGTTTTGGAGATATTTTTGGAGATATTTTTGGTGATTTCTTTGGTGGTTCAAGAAAACAAAAAACAGGCCCCCAAAGGGGTGCTGATTTAGAATATACATTGAATCTATCCTTTGAGGAGGCAGCCTTTGGAGCCAAAAAAGATGTAGAAATTTTCAGGTATGAAACATGTGATACCTGTCATGGAACAGGGGCAAAGCCTGGAACTAGTCCAAGGACATGTGATAAGTGCCATGGAACAGGTCAGATGAAGATTGAAAGAAGAACTCCTTTTGGAAGTTTTGTAAGCATAACTACCTGTGATAGATGTCATGGAGAGGGAAAGATTGTAGATAGTCCTTGTTCAATTTGTGGAGGAAAAGGCAAAGTTAGAAAGAAAAAGATAATCTCAGTAAATATTCCTGCAGGTGTTGATAGCGGTATGACAATACCATTAAGAGGCGAAGGTGAACCAGGTGTAAGAGGAGGTCCTGCAGGCGATTTATATCTGCACATTAATGTAAGGCCTCATAAGATATTCAAGAGGCAGGGGAGCGATATTTATTGCACGATACCGGTTAGCATAACAAAGGCAACACTAGGTGGTGAAATTACAGTTCCAACCCTTGAGGGTGAAGAAAAATACAATCTTCCTGAGGGAACTCAGCCTGGAACTATAATTAGACTAAAAGGTAAAGGCATCCCAAAACTAAGAAGCAGCGTAAGGGGAGATTTATATTTTGAAGTTAAGGTTGAAGTCCCAAAGAAGCTGACAGAACGCCAAAGGGAGCTATTGAAAAAGCTTGCTGAGGAGTTTGGAGAGACAGCACCGGAGAAAAAATCCTTTGTAGACAAATTTAAAGATGCATTTGGAGTATAAAAGGGGCAGCCGCATTGGCATTAATAGCTATTGCGGCCGCCCTTTTTATTCTCTTTTTGCTTACCTATTAAACATTAATAATAACACTTGCAGTAATTAAATATTTGAATTAATATAATGTTTGATAATAAAAAAGGAGTTGATAAAATGAAGGGAAAATGGATTGAAATTAAAGTAATAACAAGCCCTGAGGCTGTTGAAATGGTTAGCGGCATTTTTTATTCTTTAGATGTTAAGGGGGTAGCCATAGAGGACCCAAATGATATATTAGAAAAACAAAGTAAACCAAGTTGGGATTATGTTGATATGAATTTATTTGAACATGGAGACAAGGCAGCTGTAGTAAAAGGATATTTCAGCGATGATAATAATATTGATGATATAGTAAAATTTATAGATGAAAGATTAAAAGAACTTAGAGAAGAAGGTTTTAGTATTGGCGAAGGAAGAATAATTACCAATTCGGTTTACGAAGAGGACTGGGCTCATTCATGGAAAAAATATTATAAGGTGACTAAACTAGGTAATAGAATTGTTGTTAAGCCAAGATGGGAGGAATATATTCCAAAGGAAGATGAAATTATAATAGAACTTGACCCAGGCATGGCCTTTGGAACGGGAACCCATGAAACTACAATTTTGTGCTTAGAACTTCTTGAAAAATACATAAAGGGTGGGGAATTAGTTTACGATATAGGAACTGGTTCGGGAATACTTTCGATTGCTGCATCTAAGTTTGGGGCTAAAAAGGTTATTGGAGTAGATATTGATGAGGTAGCTGTAGATGCTGCAAAGGAAAACGTTGAGTATAATAACATTGAAAACGTAGAAATAAGGCATGGAAATTTAACTGATGTTTTAGAGGAAAAGGCGGATATAATAGTTGCAAATATTATTGCTGATGTGATTATTATGATGACTCCTTCTGCAAAGGAATTTTTAAAGAAGGATGGACTATTTATAATTTCAGGTATTATAAAGGATAGGAAAACTGATGTTTTATCCACACTTGAAAGAAATAACTTTAATTTAATTGAAATTAGAGAAATGGGAGAATGGGTAGGAATTGTTGTAAAAAATATGTAGAGGGGATGAAGTATGCACAAGTTTTTCGTATCAGCAGAACAAGTTAGATTTCCTAATATATATATTTATGGAGAAGATGTTGACCATATCGTTAAAGTTTTAAGGTTGAGAAACGGCGATAAGATACAAATTAGCGACGGGAATGGCAAAGAATATATTTGTGAAATAATAAAATCAGATAAAAAGGAAGTTGTGTGTAATATAATTGAAAGCTTCGATAACGAGACAGAAGCACCTATTAATATAACATTATATCAGGGGCTTCCAAAATCACAAAAGATGGACCTTATTGTTCAAAAATGCGTAGAGATAGGAGTTGTTAGAATTGTTCCTGTAATAACTAATAGAGTTGTTGTTAAAGTAGAGGGAAGGGATTTAAAAAATAAAATAGAAAGATGGCAAAGGATTGCCTATGAAGCTGCAAAGCAAAGCAATAGAGGCATAGTTCCTATTGTTAGCGATGTCATGAATTTTGAAGAGGCAATTGAAGAAATGAAGCAAAAGGATTTAGTAGTGGTTCCCTATGAAAGAGAAAAAGAAAGGGGCATAAAGGATCTTAGAGATAGAAAGGATATAAAAGATATTGCTATATTTATTGGTCCTGAGGGCGGTTTTGAAGAGGAGGAAATAGAAAACTGCCTTGATATTGGAGCTATTCCTGTTACTTTAGGTCCAAGAATATTAAGGACAGAGACTGCTGGTTTTGTAACATCAGCTCTAATTTTATACGAACTAGGAGATTTAGGAGGAGGAAGATGAAAAAGGTTGCCTTTTATACATTAGGTTGTAGGGTTAATACCTATGAAACGGAAGCTATGGCAGAGACGTTTATTAAAAACGGCTATGAGGTTGTGGATTTTGATGATTATGCAGATGTTTATGTTATAAACACCTGCACAGTTACAAACATAGGAGATAAAAAATCAAGGCAAATGATAAGAAGGGCAAAAAAGAAGAATAATGATGCCGTTGTTGTTGCTGTAGGATGTTATGTTCAGGTGGCACCTGAAGAGGTTGAAAAGATAGAAGATGTGGATATAATTGTTGGAACAAAGGATAAAGGTAAGATTGTTGAATTTGTTGATGAATATTTAAAAAATAGGAAGAGAATTAAGCACGTTGAAAATGTTATGAGCATTAGACATTTTGAAGAACTTGAAATAGATGAATATCAGGATAAGACTAGGGCTTTTTTAAAGATTCAGGATGGTTGCGACAGATTTTGTTCCTATTGCTTAATTCCGTATGCAAGGGGGCCAGTAAGAAGCAGAAAACCTGAAAATATTTTAATGGAAGTTGAGAAACTGTCAAGAAATGGATATAAAGAAGTAATTTTATCAGGTATCCATGTAGCATCCTATGGTAAAGATCTAAAGGATGTGAATCTTATAGATGTAATTGAAATGATTTCTAAAGTAGAAGGAATAGAAAGAATTAGAATAGGTTCAGTAGATCCAACATTTTTTAATGAGGAAATAATAGAAAAATTAAAATATATAGACAAGTTTTGCCATCATTTTCATTTATCCCTTCAGAGCGGCTGTGATGAAACCTTAAGGAGGATGAATAGACATTATACTACCTCAGAATATAAAAAAATAGTGGATAATTTAAGGGAGGTTTTTGAGGATGTCTCTATAACAACTGACGTTATTGTAGGATTCCCTGGTGAGACCGATGAAGAATTTGAAAGGACTTTTGAATTCTTGAAGGAAATTAAACTTTCAAAGATGCATATATTTAAATATAGCCCAAGGAAGGGGACAAAAGCAGCTGAATATAAAAATCAAGTCCCAGAGGTCATTAAAGAAGAAAGAAGCAAAAAGCTCATTGAACTTGATAAAATATTAGAGCATGAGTTTATAAAAAAACATGAAGGAAAGGTAATGGATGTTTTATTTGAGGAATATAAGGAAGGTTATAATTGGGGATATACTAAAAATTATATAAGAGTTGGAGTAGAGTCACAAAGGGATTTGTCAGGAGAGATAATTAATGTTAAAATAATAGAAAGTAGGGAAAATAAGGCAATTGGAGTTTTGGAGGAGGTGAAATAATGGACTGCATATTCTGCAAAATAGCAAATGGAACCATTAAGACTGAAATTTTATATGAAGATGAAAAAGTAGTTGCATTTAGGGATATTAATCCTGTTGCACCAGTTCATGTTCTTATTGTCCCTAAGAAACACATTGAATCAGCTTTAAAGCTTGAAGGGGAGGATTTTAATTTAATTGGCCATGTGTTTATGGTTGCTAAAAAGCTAGCTAATGAACTTGGCATCGCTGAAGATGGTTTTAGAATAGTAAATAACTGTAATAGAGCTGGAGGACAAACGGTAATGCATATTCATTTTCACCTATTAGGTGGACGGGATATGCAATGGCCACCAGGTTGATGTAATTTATGATTGACAAAATTTACTTTAGTAATATATAATGTTAATGTGCTATTTGCGTCTATCATCGCAGCACTATTTTATTCTGTTAAGCGGAGGGAGGGAGAACGGTGTCAGAAATAAGAGTTGGCGAAAACGAATCATTAGACAGCGCTCTTAGAAGATTTAAGAGAAAGTGCGCAGCTGCAGGTGTTCTTGCTGAAATCAGAAAGAGAGAACACTATGAAAGCCCAAGCGTAAGACGTAAGAAGAAATCACAAGCTGCTCGTAAGAGAAAGCATAAATAATGAAAGAAGGGTGAATATGTCACTCAAAGAAAGGATCCAAGAGGATTGGAAAAATGCGATGAAGGCCAAGGATAGCTTTAGAGCAAGCGTCCTTAATATGGCTAAGGCTGCTATATTATATGATGAAAAAACTAATGGTAAAATCCTTGATGATGAAGAAGTTATTGCTGTGTTATCAAGGGAAGTAAAAAGAAGAAAAGAGTCCCTTGAAGAATTTGAAAAGGGGAACAGGCAAGATCTTGTTGAACAAGTTAATAAGGAAATAGAGATTTTGCTTGAATACCTTCCTCAGCAGCTTACTGAAGATGAGATTGCTGAAATTATAAGAAGTGCTGTTGATGAGGTGGGAGCAAATAGCATAAAGGACATGGGAAAAGTCATGGCCATTGTTGCTCCAAAGGTTAAGGGTAGGGCAGATGGCAAGATGGTTAGTGAAATGGTAAAAAAGTTTTTACAGTGAAATAATGACCCGCAAATTGCGGGTCTTTTAGTTTTTTGAAAAATAAATAATCAAATATTGATTATTTTATTCATAAAATTTAATGGGATGAATTTTAAGGGGAGAGTATATGGATATAAAACAAAGATTTTCTGATGCACTTGATATTCCAGAAGAAATAGTTTTAGATGTTCCAGTAATAAAGATAGTAAGTAATAATAAAATTATCATAGAAAATCATAAAGGTATAATTGAATACAGCAAAACAATTGTAAGAATTAATTCAAAGATAGGGACTGTAGCACTAAAAGGAGAGGATTTTGTTATAAAATATATCACACAAGATGAGATAATTTTGGAGGGGGAAATTGAAGTAATAGAATTTATTAAGTGATGAGGGGCTGGGCCTATGGATAAAAATTATATAACTGTTGATGTGGAAGGATTGAATCCAGAAAAATTTATAAATCTAGCGGTAATAAATGGATTAACCTTGTGGGATATAGAAAGGCTTAGCATAACTAATATGAGATTTAATATGAAAGAAAAGGATTTTAAACAAATAAGGCATATAGCAAAAAAGACACATTGCAGAGTTAAAATTGCGAGAAAAAATGGGTTTATTTTTTTATTTAGGCGTTTATTTAAGAGAATATTTTTTATAATCGGATTAGTAATCTTTGTTCTACTGATATATATTTTTTCAAACATCATTTGGAATATTGAAATAGTCGGAAATAAAGTAGTAAATGATCAGCTAATTTTAAAATCCTTAAATAAAGCTGGATTAAAGGTAGGGACCTATAAGAAGAATATTAATCTTAGGGATATAGAGAATAGACTTTTAAAGGACATAAAGGAATTATCTATGGTGACGATTAGTTTAGATGGAACAAAAGCTAAAGTAGAGATTGTAGAGAGGACTATGCCTCCAACTATATTAGATTTAGAAAAACCAATGAACATAGTGGCTGCTAAGGATGGGATATTAACAAAAGTTATAGCTTTGAAGGGACAAAAATTAGTAAAAGAAGGTGATTTTGTTAAGAAAGGCCAAATATTGATTTCAGGAGTTATAAAGGATCATCAAAATTTACCAATTGATGTTACAAGAGCCTTAGGGGAAGTTTATGCAAAGACTTGGTATGAGTCAATAAAGGAAGTTCCTTTAAAATACAGATACTTTGAGAGAACTGGCAAATGTGAAAAATTCATATATTTTGTTTTACCTAATAATAAAATTATTAAGTTATGGTCAAATATTAACAAATTTCAATTTTATGATAAAATAATAGAAAAAGAGCAAGTGAAATTGTTAGGATTCAATTCACCGGTTACTAAAGTTACTGAATACTACTATGAAAAAATTGAAAAAATCAAAAATTTATCCTATAATGAGGCCATAGATGTTGCGACAAACCTTGCGGATGAAGAACTTATAAAAATAATGCCAAAGGATATAAAGATTTTGGAAAGAAAATATGATAAAATATTAATGAAGGACAAAGTTAGGATAAGAAAGTTGATTTTAACGGAAGAAAAGATTTCAAAAGAAGAAGAGATAAAATAGATTGGGGGATAGAAATTGCAACAAGAAAATAGAATTGTAATTGACAATATGGAGCATGTAATGAATTTGTTTGGAAAATTTGATGAAAACATTAAGGTTATTGAACAAACTTTTAATGTGAATATTATAAATAGAGGAACCGAGGTAAAGGTTGCAGGATTAGGTAACATAGAACTTGCTACAAAAACCGTTTTAAAACTTTTAGAAATTGCAAAAAGAGGAGAAATTATTAATTTACAGACTGTTAACTATATAATAAGCCTTGTTTTAGAAGATTCACCACAGGATCTTGAAAAAATACTTGAAGATGTCATCATCGTTACGGCCCGTGGAAAATACGTAAAATGTAAAACATTTGGCCAAAAGGAATATATAGAAGCGATTAAAAAGAATGAAATTGTTTTTGGTATCGGGCCGGCAGGAACAGGGAAGACTTATTTAGCAATAGCTATGGCTGTAAAATTTTTAAAAGAAAAAAAGATAGGAAGAATTATATTAACTCGTCCCGCTGTTGAGGCCGGCGAAAGGCTGGGATTTTTACCAGGGGATCTACAGGAAAAGATTAATCCATATTTAAGACCTTTATATGATGCTTTATATGATATTTTAGGAGTAGATACCTTTCAAAAATATATGGAAAATGGAATTATTGAAGTTGCACCCTTAGCTTATATGAGAGGGAGAACTTTAGATGACTGCTTTATAATATTAGATGAAGCACAAAATACAACTCCAGAACAGATGAAGATGTTCTTAACAAGATTTGGTTATGGCTCAAGAATAGTGGTAACCGGAGATTTAACTCAAATAGACTTACCGCCCGAAAAGATGTCCGGATTAAAACAGGTAACACATATTCTAAAGGATATCGATGGGATAGAGTTTGTATATTTTACACATAAAGATGTGGTAAGACATAGATTGGTAACAGAAATAATTAAAGCCTATGATAAATACGATAGTGGAAAAAGGTGATTACATGAATCCTTTTAATATACAAAAGATACTTAAGGATGAACGTTTCTTAAGATTTAGTGTGCTTTTAGGAACTTTTATTATTCTGTTTGCCTTAAGCGTAAACAGTGTAATACCTCAAAAATATGATTTAAAAGAAGGACAGGTATCGCCTGCCGATATAAAGTCACCACGAGATTTTATCGATGAAATTGCCACTAAAGAAAAAATTCAAACGGCAATTGCAAATATTCCATTACAATATTCTAAAAATAATGATCTTCAAAGGGATGCAATCAATAAAGCTAAGCAATTTTTTGATTTAATAAAAGACATGAAAGTTAGAGATGAATCTGAGGAAAATAAAGTTGACTATATTAAGGCAAATTTAAATTTAAAGGTTGATGATGAAATAATATTATATTTTTTGAATCTTGATAGTTCTAAACTTGATGAAGCTTCTACTTTATTAACTAAAGGATTAAGTGATTTGTTAAATTTAGAAATATTACAAAATGATGATGAATCCTTTAATGATGCTTATGATTACTTAAAAAAAAGGATTTTAGAGTCTAACCTGGACTTTACAACAAAAAATAGTCTTTTGACATTATCAAAAAATTTTATCAGACCTAATATGTTTATTGATGTAAAAAAGACAAATGAATTACAGGAACTTGTGAAAAAACAGGTTGAACCTGTTTATATTAGAAAAAATCAAGTTATTGTTTCAAAGGGCCAAACAGTCACTGCCCAGCATATTATTCTATTAAATAAAGCAGGTGTTTTGAAGAATAATTCTAAATCTGATGTTGCAAATTATATAAGCTTAATTTTAATAATTACTCTTACAGAATTTTTAGTTTTATTTTATCTTTATAAATTTAAAAATAGAGTTTATTTTGATATAAATTTACATTAGTATTTTTAATTTTATGTTTGAATACTGTTCTTATAGCTGCAACTAAAAACATATCTTTATATGTGATCCCTGTGGCTTTTATGCCAATAATATTAACTATGATATTTGATCATGAATTAGCCTTTTTTATATTTTCTATTTCTATTTTAATGTTGGCAATATTAACTAAATTTGTTATAGAAGAATTGTTTATATATTTAATAGGTGGTTTGCTTGGGGTAATTTTTGTTCATAATCTACATGATAGAAGTAATGTGATGTTCGGTGGAGTGCTTATTGGTTTTTTAAATTCACTTATCATTTTGTCGTTAGGATTGATTTTAGGAAAAGAATTTACACAAGTTTTTATTAATATGTCTTATACAATTGCTGGTGGAATTTTCTCATCGGTATTAGCTATTGGTATTATGCCTATATTTGAACAAATTTTTGATGTAGTAACTCCAATAAAGCTTATGGAACTTTCTAACCCTAATCAGCCTCTCCTTAAAAAAGTTTTGTTTGAGGCACCGGGTACATACCATCATAGTATTTTGGTTGGAAATCTTGCAGAAGCAGCGGCAGAAAAGATTGGGGCAAATTCCCTTCTTGCAAGAGTAGGAGCATATTATCATGATATTGGTAAAATAAAAAGACCATATTTTTTTAAAGAAAATCAAATTACTAATGACAATCCTCATGATAACTTAACTCCGAAATTAAGTGCAATGATAATATCCTCCCATGTTAAGGACGGGATAGAACTTGCAGAACAATATAAATTACCAAATATAATAAAACAAATAATTGAAGAACATCATGGAACTACTTTAATAAAATATTTTTACGCTGTCGCTAAAAAAAATGGGGAAGATATAGATGCAGAATCCTTTAGATATTCAGGTCCAAAACCGAGATTAAAGGAATCAGCTATAGTTATGCTGGCAGATTGTGTAGAAGCTGCAGTAAGATCATTGGGGAACGTGACATTAAAGGATATACAGGAAACGGTGGAAAAAATAATAGAAGAAAAAATTAATGATGGACAATTAGATGAGAGCAGTTTAACTCTTAAGGATATTATGAATATAAAAATTAGCTTTATAAATGTTCTACAAGGGATATTTCATAACAGAATAGAATATCCGGAAATTACAGAAGAAGGTGAAGAAAATGGTGTTTATAGAGAACAATCAAAGTAAGATAGAGGTTACAAATGAATTAAGGGAATTGATTGAGGTTGTTATTGACAAAGCTTTGAAATATGAAGGGATTCAATTTAATTATGATGTAAATGTTTATTTGGTGGATAATGAGGCAATAAAAGAAATAAATAAAGAATATAGAAAAATTGATAAAGAAACAGATGTTCTATCTTTCCCAATGATTGATTTTAGAGAAAGAGGGAGTTATGAAGTTTTTGAGGAGGATTTTGATCCAGAAACAAATAATGTGCTCCTTGGCGAAATAGTCTTGTCCCTTGAAAAAGCCTTCGAACAGTCTAAGGAATACGAACATCCTTTTATTAGAGAAGTTGCCTTTTTAATTGTGCATAGTGTTTTACATCTTTTGGGATATGATCATGAAGTTGAAGATGAAAGAAAAGCTATGAGGCAAAAGGAAGAAGAAATTCTACATTCCCTTGGTATTACTAGATAAGGGTGAATTTTATGAAGATGAAGAAGATTACCGAAAGCTTTAATCATGCTATAGAAGGTGTAATTTTTGCTATAAAGACACAAAGAAATATGAGAATCCACTTTGCTATAGCGACATTAGTTTTATTAGCAAGTCTTTTTTTTGATTTAAGCAAGTTTGAAATTCTTCTATTGTTTTTTACGATTACTCTAGTTATTGTGCTGGAGATGATTAATACAGCAATAGAAGTAACAATTGATTTGAATGCAAACTATTATCATCCATTAGCTAAGATTGCAAAAAATGTAGCTGCTGGAGCGGTTTTGATTTCAGCCTTAACCTCTGTTTTGGTTGGTTATTTATTGTTTTTTGATAAGCTGAAGTTAGTTACTAACACCGTTATCTTTAAAATTAAACAATCTGACCCTACTGTAGTCTTTATTTGTTTAATATTGATAACTATAATAACAGTAGTGATAAAGGCATTTTATGGGAGAGGAACTCCACTTAAGGGCGGTATGCCAAGCGGGCATTCAGCTGTTGCCTTTGGAGTTGCTACTGCAATTTCATTGTTAACGCAGGATACTTTAATAATAACATTAGCTTTTTTTCTTGCCTTTGTTGTAGCACAAAGTAGAGTTGAAGGAAAAATACACTCCATTTATGAGGTAACAGTTGGAGCTATCATAGGAACTTTGGTTGCTATAATTATTTTTAAACTCCTTTAATGGGCACCGAATTGGTGCCTAAAATTATTTCTTTACAATAACAAAATTAGTGATATAATTTGTATTACCGAAATTGCATAAAATATCATTAGAAATAATTTGTAGGAGGAATATAAATGGAATATAAAGAACTAGTAGAAATAGCAAATAAGTCTAAGGAAAATGCTTATGTTCCATATTCAAATTTTCGTGTTGGAGCAGCGCTCTTGACTGAAGAAGGAAAGATTTTTACTGGATGCAATATAGAAAATGCTTCATATGGTGGCACAGTTTGTGCAGAAAGAACTGCTTTATTTAAGGCGATTTCAGAAGGCTATAACAAGTTTAGAGCCATTGCTATAACAAGCGATAGTCCTAATTTAACATTTCCATGTGGAATCTGTAGGCAGGTTATGTCGGAATTTGGACTAGATATTGATGTTATAGTATCAAATAATAAAGGAGAGTATAAGGTGTTTAAGTTAAATGAGTTATTGCCCTATGCCTTTTCCTCGGATGATATGGAAGGAGGTATGTAAATGAGCCAATTTAGATCTGGCTTTGTTACTATTATAGGAAGACCTAACGTTGGCAAGTCTACTTTGTTAAATCATTATTTAGGCGAAAAAATTTCAATAATTTCTAACAAACCTCAAACAACAAGAAATAAGATTCAGGCGATAATGACAAGGGATAATTATCAAATTATATTTTTGGATACGCCAGGAATACACAAACCTAGAACAAGGCTTGGGGAATATATGGTTAAGGTAGCAAAGGAAACATTGAATGAGGTTGATATTGTTCTTTTTTTGATCAACCCATCCGAAAAGCCTAATGAAGGAGATTTACATATAATAAACCAATTAAGCACAGTTAAAACTCCAATAATTTTAGTGATTAATAAAGTTGATACAGTATCAAAGGAAATATTGGCAAAAACTATAGATACTTATTCAAAATTATATGATTTTAAGGAAATAGTTCCAATATCTGCATTAAAGGGTGATAACACCGATAGACTATTAAATATAATAGTTTCATTATTACCTGAAGGACCTCAGTATTTCCCAGCTGATATGATAACGGATCAGCCAGAAAAATTTATTGTATCTGAAATAATAAGGGAAAAATTATTGCATAATTTAAAGGAAGAAGTACCTCACGGCACTGCGGTTGAAGTTGTATCAATGAAGGCTGATGATGAAAAGGGTATCGTTAATATTAATGCAACTATCTATTGCGAAAAAGAGACTCACAAGGCTATAATAATCGGGAGAAATGGACAAATGCTAAAAAAAGTAGGAACAAGTGCCCGCGTAGAAATAGAAAGACTTTTGGGAAGTAAAGTTTTCCTTGAGCTATGGGTAAAGGTTAAGAAGGATTGGAGAGACAGTCCATCGGTTTTAAAAACTTTAGGATATCAATAGATTTATTAGGGGGTGATGATTTTGTCGTTAATAAACCTACAAGGAGTTGTCTTGAAGGAAATGCCTCTTGCTGAAACCGACAAGATCATCACCATATTTACAGACAAATTAGGGAAAATCGATGTAGTTGCCCATGGAGCAAGGAGACCTAAAAGTCCAATTGCATCCTCCACATTGCCTTTTTGCTATAGTAGATATTTAGTTTATAAAGGTAAGAATTTATATACTTTAAATCAAAGTAGTATAATCGAGTCTTTTCAAAGAATTATAATGGATTTGGATAGGTTAGCCTATGGAAGTTATATGTTGGAACTAATTGATGTTTTAAATGAAAGGGAAGTAAAAAATGTTTTTATGTTAGGATTGTTATTAAAATCTCTTTACATGCTTTATAATGAAGATATAAATTTAGATTTGCTAAAACTTACGTTTGAATATAAAGTTTTAAGTTTTGCGGGATATCAGCCAATAGTAAGCCAATGCATTAAATGTAGATCAAAAACAAATTTAAGATACTTTAATATTACAGAGGGAGGCTTATTGTGCAGTAATTGTGCAGTTAAATCAGTAGAAAATATTTTATTAAGTGATAATGAGGTTAAATTTTTAAAACAAATTAGAAACATAAAAATAGAGGAATTGAGGAATATTAAATATGATAGTATTATATTAGAAAAATTTATTGAGATTATGGAGGACTATTTTAAACATCATATTGATAGGGAAATTAAATCTTTAAATTTAATAAAAGATTTGAAAGGGAGATGAGCTAAATGGAAGAGATAACTCTTGAAAAAATAGACATTTTAAGGCAAAGGACAGGTATAGGATATGCTGAGGCAAAGGAAATTCTTGAAAAACACAATGGTAATGTGATCGATTCTTTGATTTATATTGAGCAGAATCAGAAAAAATTAGGGGCACAAATTTCAGAATTTAGCAACGATTTAGTGGAGACTATAAGGGAAATTATAAGAAAAGGAAATGTTAACAGGATAAAAGTGAAAAAAGACGATAGAGTGTTAATCGATATCCCTGTTACTGCTGGGATAGCTGCAGGTGCAGTAAGTTTATTTAATCCATTATTGATAGCAGTTGGAGCAATAACAGCTGTAGTATCCAAAATAAAAATAGAAATAGAAAGACCAGATGGAAGGGTAGAAGTCGTTGAAGATATAGTTAAAGAAAAAGTTGAGGAGGTAAAGGAAAATATAAAGGATACTGTTGATGATTTTAAAAACACATTTAATGAAAAATTCAAAAATGATGAAGAAAGTAAAGATGAAAATGAATAAGCCGATAGGCTTATTCATTAAATTTTGATTAAAAATATTGAAAATATTTGTCTAATGTAATAAAATATTTATGAATTGATAATACTTTCTATTAGAATTATTTGGATAATTGTAAAGATAATAGAATATTTACTATTGTCTTGATTCCTCTGTCAATATATAATATTAATAAATAAAACTTTGCACAGAGGTGATTTTTATAAAACTTACAAAACGTCAAGAAGAAATTATAGAAATAGTAAAAAAAAATCAGCCCATAACAAGCGAACAAATTGCTGAGAAACTCAACTTAACAAGAGCGGCCTTAAGGCCTGATTTAGCAATCTTAACTATGACGGGAATTTTAGAGGCGCGCCCTAAAGTAGGTTACGTTTATTCAAAGAAAGGCCAAAATACATTAAAGTATAAATCAATTAAGGAAATAACAGTTGGAGAAATAAAATCCAAACCTACGGTAGTTTCAGAGGATATGTCGATTTATGATTCAATAATTCAGCTTTTTATTAATGATACAGGGACTTTATTTGTAGAGAATAAGGGATATTTAACTGGTGCTGTTTCAAGAAAGGATTTTTTAAAAATTACCCTTGGTAATACAGATATACACAAAGTTCCTGTAGGTATAATTATGACAAGAATGCCTAATATTATAACAATAACTGATAATGAAAGTGCATATGAAGCTGCAAGAAGAATTATTGAACATGAAATCGACAGCCTACCAGTTGTTGAAAAGGTAAAAACTGAAGATGGTAAAGAAATGTATAAAATAACTGGTAAAGTCTCTAAAACTACCATTACAAGGCTTTTTGTAGAACTTGGTAAGGAATAGCTTGAGGTTTGGATTGTTATTTTATACATATCTGGGACATAACTTGTCCCTATGGTGACAAAATTTGTATTAGGAGGTAGGAGGAATGGAAAAGAAAAAATACGTTTACCTATTTCATGAAGGTAACGCTAGTATGAAAAATCTTTTAGGTGGAAAAGGTGCTAATCTTGCAGAAATGACAAACATAGGACTTCCTGTTCCACCAGGTTTTACTGTGACAACAGAAGCCTGCACAAGATACTATGAAGATGGTCAAAAAATAGCAGATGAAATAGTAGAAGAAATTTTTGAAACACTACATAAGCTTGAAAATATTACAGGAAAGAAATTTGGCGATCCATCAAATCCATTACTTGTTTCAGTAAGATCAGGTGCTAGAGCTTCAATGCCAGGTATGATGGACACAATACTTAATCTTGGATTAAACGATGAAACTGTAGAAGGTATTGCAAAGTTAACAAACAACGAAAGATTTGCATACGACAGCTACAGAAGATTTATAACAATGTTCAGCGATGTTGTTATGCAAATCGATAAGAATAAATTCGAACATATATTAGACCAAGTAAAAGAAGAAAACGGTGCAAAGTTTGATACAGATTTAACTGCTGAAAATTTAAAGGAAGTTGTAAGAAGATTTAAAGAATTATATAGAAATGAAAAGGGCGAAGATTTCCCACAGGATCCTAAAATGCAACTTTTAGAAGCTGTAAAGGCAGTTTTCAGATCATGGAATAATCCAAGAGCTATTGTTTATAGAAGACTTAACGACATTCCAAGCGATTGGGGAACAGCAGTTAACGTTCAAACAATGGTATTTGGTAATATGGGTGAAACTTCAGGAACTGGTGTTGCATTTACAAGAAACCCAGCAACAGGTGAAAACAAGATATTTGGTGAATTCTTATTAAATGCTCAAGGTGAAGACGTTGTTGCAGGTATTAGAACACCACAAAGCATAGATCAATTAAAGGAATTAATGCCAGAAGTATATGCAGAATTCGAAAGAATTGCACATCTTCTTGAAAAACATTATAAAGACATGCAAGATATGGAATTTACAATTGAACAAGGAAAACTTTACTTCCTACAAACAAGAAATGGAAAGAGAACAGCTCAAGCTGCATTGAAGATTGCTGTTGACCTTGTTGAAGAAGGTTTAATAACAAAAGAAGAAGCAATGCTTAAGGTTGACGCAAAGCAATTAGATCAATTACTTCACCCAATGTTTGATCAAGCTGAACTTAAAGCAGCAAAGCCAATTGCAAAGGGACTTCCAGCTTCACCTGGAGCTGCTTGCGGTAAGGTATATTTCACAGCTGAAGAAGCAAAGGAAGCTGCAGCAAAGGGTGAAAAGGTTGTTCTTGTAAGAATTGAAACTTCACCAGAAGATATCGAAGGAATGGTAGCTGCTGAAGGTATCTTAACTGCAAGAGGTGGTATGACATCCCATGCTGCGGTTGTTGCTAGAGGAATGGGTAAATGCTGCGTAGCTGGTTGCGGAGACATCAAGATTAACGAAGAAGGCAAGTATTTCACAGTTGGAGATTTAAGAATAAACGAAGGCGACTACATTTCAATAGATGGTAGCACAGGAAATGTATATGGACAAAAGATTAAGACTGTTGAGCCACAAATTACAGGATACTTTGAAACATTCATGAAGTGGGCTGATGAAATAAGAACACTAAAGGTTAGAACAAATGCTGATACTCCAAGGGATGCAGCTCAAGCAGTTAAGTTTGGAGCTGAGGGTATAGGTCTTTGCAGAACTGAACACATGTTCTTTGAAGAAGATAGAATCCCAGCAGTTAGAGAAATGATTGTTGCAAAGAGTGAAGAACAAAGAAGAAAGGCCCTTGATAAGCTCTTACCAATGCAAAGAGAAGACTTCATTGGAATTTATGAAGCGATGGAAGGAAGACCTGTTACAATAAGACTTCTTGATCCACCATTACATGAATTCTTACCACATGAAGATGAAGACATTAAAGCCCTTGCAGAAAATATGGGAATAACTTTTGAAGAGTTAAAGGCAACAGTTGAAAGCTTAAAGGAATTCAACCCAATGCTAGGCCACAGAGGATGTAGACTTGCTGTAACTTATCCAGAAATTGCAGAAATGCAAACAAGAGCTATAATCGAAGCAGCTATTGATGTAAAGAGAAGAAAAGGCTGGGATATAGTTCCAGAAATAATGATACCACTTGTAGGTGAACTTAAGGAATTAAAATATGTAAAGGATGTTATAGTAAAGACTGCTAATGAAATAATCGAAAGAGAAGGAGTAAAGCTTGAATACAAGGTTGGAACAATGATTGAAATTCCAAGAGCAGCATTAACTGCAGATGAAATTGCAAAAGAAGCTGAATTCTTCTCCTTCGGAACTAATGACTTAACTCAGATGACATTCGGATTCTCAAGAGATGACGCTGGTAAGTTCTTGAATGACTACTATGATAAGAAGATATTTGAATTCGATCCATTTGCTAAACTTGATACAACTGGCGTTGGTAAGCTTGTAAAGATGGCTGCTGAACTTGGAAGAGGAACAAGAAAGGATCTAAAGCTCGGTATATGCGGTGAGCACGGTGGTGATCCATCATCAATTGAATTCTGCCATAATATAGGACTTGACTACGTATCATGCTCACCATTTAGAGTTCCGATTGCAAGACTCGCTGCAGCACAAGCACAAGTTAAAAATCCAAGAAGATAAAAATTTTAGGGGGTTTTACTTACCCCCTAAAATTTTTTTCTATAAATTCTTCTACTTTTAAAGAAAACTCCTGATGGTTTTGTCTGTATTTGACAACTGATTTTAATTCATCAATGTATTGTCCTTTATTGCAATATTTAATATTTTTATAATAATCCTTTGAAACCTTCCAAAGTTTTTTGGGGAATAAAAGGAATGCATAAATAGCTATCATTTCATTTTTATTTAATTTTCTTACATTTTGATAATTATTTATTGCAGTTTCAAAAATACTAAAATCCCAGGCAGTTTTTTTTCGCTTTAATATTCTGTGCAAAAAGCTGCTTATATCATGAACAGGACAATCAATGCGAGTTTTATCAAAATCAATTACATAAACTTTATCATCGGGAGTAAAAATTAAGTTTTTGTTTACATAGTCAAGATGACATATAGCTCCATTGCTGATTTCATCACCTAAATTATTGAAATCAAGGCTAGACAAAATATAAAGACTTTCCCTTGCGCAATTTAAATAGTAATCAAAACTATCCAAAAAAATTTTGGAAAATTTGTCCTTAATCTTATATGCAAGATTTGCACATTCTATTAACTGTTTAAAATGCTTATTGTAGCTTTTAAAATAGTCTTTATCGTTGATTAAAAGCTTGCTTCCCTCTATAGGGAAAAAACCCTTAGAGGACTTATGGAGTTTAGCAAGATTTTCAGATATTTTTTTTATGTCATCAATATTATCATAATCACATTTTCGGCCATCTATCCAATCGGTTAAAATAAATAGGTTACCTTGGTAATTAACATATTTTAATCCCTTTTTGGTTGATATAAATCTTGGGGCTAAGATGCCCTTTATGTTTAACCATTCAATAACTGAATATATGAAAAGGAGTGTTTTCTCATCATAATAAACCTTTTTCAAGCATTTGTCACCTTTATTTGTAGCTATTTTATATACAGCTCGTTCTTTGTCAGTTTCTTTTATTTTTATGTTTTCTATTGAATAAACTTCAATGTTGTAATTAGATAATATTTTATTTATTATTATATCCTTTTCATAAATCGCTCTTTCAACAGAGCTAATATTTTCCATACTATCACCATTTTAATATTTCAATTGAATTATATGAAATGACAAGAGGGATTATGTTAATTAGAAGTGCTTTTTTGAATAAAAACAGGATAAAATTGACATAATGAATAATACTGAGAATTTTAAAGTAATTTAAAGAAATATCTAAAAAAAATGATTTAATTTTTATATATTTAAAAGAAGGTTTCTTGACAAATATGTAGAATATATATAATAAAAAATATTTGTGTAGGTGATACTATGAATTTGAGGGAACAATATGAGCAGCTGGAAGAGAAAATATTATCACCATTAGCTACTTTAAGTAAAAATACTAAAGGAAGAATAAAAAAAGAAGAAAAGTGTAAAGTTAGAACTGATTTTCAAAGAGATAGAGATAGAATTATACATTCTAAAGCCTTCAGACGCCTTAAGCATAAAACACAGGTTTTTATTGCACCGGAGGGTGACCACTATAGGACTAGATTAACTCATACATTAGAGGTTGCCCAGATTGCCAGAACCATAGCAAGGGCAATCAGATTAAACGAAGACCTGACGGAGGCCATTGCCTTAGGGCATGATCTTGGACATACGCCCTTTGGTCATACGGGGGAGGATGCACTCAATAAAATTTCATCAACAGGCTTTAAACATAATGAACATAGTTTAAGAGTAGTGGACTATCTTGAGAAGGAAAACGGTCTTAATCTTACGCACGAAGTTAGGGATGGAATATTGTGTCATTCAGGAGAACTTATTCCTCAAACAAATGAAGGAAAGGTTGTTAAATTGGCTGACAAGATAGCATATATAAATCATGATATAGATGATGCAGTTAGGGCAGGAATATTAACAGTGGAGGATCTGCCAAAAGAATGCATTAAAGTTTTAGGGAAGGGACATTCAGAAAGAATAAATAAAATGATTACAGCTGTGATTGAACATGCTTTAAAATACGGTGAAATAAAATTAACAGGTGAAGTCGGCGAAGCAACGTGGGAACTTAGACAATTCATGTTTGATAACGTCTATATTGCATCAGAGGCAAAAAAGGAAGAAGATAAGGCAAAAAACCTAATTAAAGAATTGTTTATTCATTATATGGATAATCCAAATTCAATGCCAAAAGAATATTATGACAAAATCGATATCTATGGTTTAGAAAGAACTGTTTTGGACTATGTAGCAGGTATGACTGATAGATATGCTATTCATGAATTTACGAAGATTTTTATCCCTATGCCTTGGCAAATAAAATTTTAAAAAATTTTTTTAACTAGCAGGAATTTTATTTTTTATGTCGAATATTATTTATTTGTGTCAAAGAAAACTATAAAATTAGATATTCATAAGAAGGAATTTTGATGTTCGATGTAGAAAAATAATATTAATATGTCAGGTGATGCTTCTATGCGTATTCCAGAACAAGTAATTGATAATATAATGCAAAAGAATGATATAGTCGATGTTATTTCTGAATATGTAAGCTTAAAAAGGGTTGGAAGAAATTTTATGGGGGTATGCCCCTTTCATAATGATAAAGGACCCTCTTTAAGTGTTTCACCTGACAAACAGCTATTTCATTGTTTTGGCTGTGGAGCCGCAGGTAATGTTGTTGGATTTATAATGAAAATTAGAAACCTCGATTATATTGATGCCATAAGATTTTTAGCTGATAGAGTAAATATAACTCTTGATACTAGCTCAAATAAGGATACTGAAATTGAAAAAATTTATGAAATAAATATTCAGGCTGCGAGGTTCTTTTATAATAATTTAAAACAAAATAGCGAAAAGATTAAATATCTGTTAAATAGAGGACTGGATATAAAGACAATTCAGAAATTTGGTCTTGGATATAGCATAGATTCATATGATGGGCTAATTAATTTTTTTAAGAAAAAAGGATACGATGAAAAATTATTAATTAAGGCAGGACTGGTTTCTCAAAAAGAAAATAGAATATATGATAGATTTAGAAATAGGATAATGTTCCCGGTTTTTGACCATAAGGGGAGAGTAATAGGTTTTGGAGGGAGAGTTCTTGATGATTCAAAGCCAAAGTATTTGAACTCACCTGAAACACCGGTCTTTAAAAAAGGGACTAATTTATATGCATTAAATTTTGTTCTGAAAAAGGGGACTCCAGATGCACTTATCTTAGTTGAAGGCTATATGGATTGTATTAAACTTCACCAACATGGAATAGAAAATACAGTAGCCACCTTAGGAACTGCTCTAACTAAGGAACAGGCAAGGCTTATAAAAAGATATTGCAATACAGTTTATCTTTGTTATGATTCAGATGCAGCTGGTAGGACTGCGACATTGCGAGGAATTGAAGTTCTTCATTCAGAAGGATTAAATGTTAAAATAATAAATATTCCAAGGGGGAAGGACCCAGACGAATTTATAAATACCTTTGGGGTTGGAGAATTTAAAAAGCTAATTGAAAAATCTCTTACTGCAATAGAACATTTGATTTATGCTTCTAAAGAAAATAAAAATCTTGATGACCCCAGAGATAGAAGCAATTTTATAAAAGAAGTTATTGACATATTAAAAATATTAAATAATGAAGTTGAGGTTCATTCCTATGCAGCAAAAATTTATGAACTAACGGGAATAAGTATTCAGGTTATTTTAGACCAATTAAATAAAGTCAAAAATATGAAAACTAATAATTGGAATAACAATTATGGGAATAGAAATAATAATATTGGTGGAAATACTTTCATGGAACCTGGATATAAGAAGGCAGAGAGAAAACTATTGATGTTAATTTTAAAGGATGATGATATAAAGGAATATATTCTACAAAAGGTTAATAGGGAGGATTTTATAACTCCTTCATATAAAAAGGTTGCTACGTTAATTTTGGAAAATGGATTAAAGGAAGTTAATGACATAATAAAACATTTTGAAGAACAAAATGAAATTCAGGATGTGGCTTTAATCTTTGCTGAAGAAGATTTGACTGAAATGGATTTTGAGACAGTAGAAGGACTTATAAGAACTTTAAAAAGGACTAAGATAGAACGACAAATTGAAAATATTAAATTAAAAATAAAAGAAAAAGAAAGATCCAATGATTTTAATGATCTTCTTAACTTGACTAGGCAATTGGAAGAACTGAAGAGGCAATTATCGTTGCTTTAGGTTTTGAAGGGAGGTTGAAATTATGAAAAAGGATAATCAAAAGAACGAAGCTAACAATAAAAGAATGTCTATAGTAAAGCAATTGATTGAAAAGGGTAAAAAGAATGGGGTTTTGACATATAAAGAAATAATGGATTCATTGGAAAATGTTGAATTATCTCCAGAACAAATAGAGAAGGTATATGAAATACTTGAATCTATGGGTATTGAAGTTATCGATGATATGGATGACTTTAACCCAGAACAATTATTAGAGGAAGATCTTGATTTAACTTTACCTGAAGGGATTAGTATCGATGACCCTGTAAGGATGTATTTAAAAGAAATTGGAAAGGTTCCTCTTCTTTCTGCAGAAGAAGAGATTGAGCTTGCAAAAAGAATCGAACAGGGAGATCAAGAGGCAAAGAAAAAACTAGCAGAAGCTAATTTAAGGCTAGTAGTAAGCATTGCAAAAAGGTATGTTGGAAGAGGAATGTTATTCCTTGACTTAATACAGGAGGGAAATCTTGGACTTTTAAAGGCTGTGGAAAAATTTGACTATAGGAAAGGCTATAAGTTTTCTACTTATGCTACCTGGTGGATTAGGCAGGCTATAACAAGGGCAATTGCTGACCAGGCAAGGACAATAAGAATTCCTGTTCATATGGTAGAAACTATAAATAAATTGATAAGAGTAGAAAGACAGCTATTGCAGGAATTAGGTAGAGCACCTTCTCCAGAGGAGGTTGCAAAGGAATTAAATATGGAAGTTGATAAGGTTAGAGAAATAATGAAAATAGCTCAAGAACCTGTATCTCTTGAAACACCAATTGGGGAGGAAGAAGATAGCCATCTTGGCGATTTTATCCCTGATGAGGATGCACCTGCGCCTGCTGAAGCTGCAGCGTATACGATGCTTAGGGAACAACTTATGGATGTTTTAGATACTTTAACTCCAAGGGAAGAAAAGGTATTGAGATTAAGATTTGGTTTAGATGATGGCCGTGCAAGAACATTAGAAGAGGTAGGAAAAGAATTCAAAGTTACACGCGAAAGAATAAGACAAATCGAGGCAAAAGCTCTTAGAAAATTACGACATCCAAGCAGAAGCAAAAAACTAAAGGATTATTTAGATTAGGCTTACATATTGTAAGCCGTAATTTTTTAGTGGTAAACGGAGGGGTATTATGAATACAATATTGTTTGACTTAGATGGAACTTTATTGCCCATGGATATGGATATTTTTGAAAAGGAATATTTTAAAAGACTTTGCTTTAAATTGAAAAATTTTTTGTCTCCTGAGCATACAGTTAAATTTGTTTTAGATGCAACCTTTGATATGATTAGGAACTCAGACTTTAATAGGACTAATAAACAGGTATTTATGGAAAAATTTACAGAATACTCCAAAATAAAATATGAAGTAGTAGAAAGCATTATTGATGATTTTTATAAAAATGAGTATAAAACTATCGGTGAACATTTTAAGCCCCAAGAACACATTGTTAAATCCATTGATATTTTAAAAGAAAAAGGATATGATTTGGTAGTTGCAACAAATGCCATTTTCCCCAAGGAAGCCATAATCGAAAGATTAAGGTGGGCAGGACTTGATGAAAGGGATTTTATATTTATAACATCCTTTGAAGTTATGCACTATTGTAAACCAAATATAAAGTATTATGAAGAAATTTTAGGCATAATAAACAAAAAACCCCAGGAATGCTTAATGGTAGGTAATGATGTTGAGGAGGATTTGATTGCCTCAAAAATTGGAGTAAAGACTTTTTTAATAAAAGATAACATATTAAATAAAAAGAACATAAAATATTTTGCTGACTTTGAAGGTAATTATATGGACTTTTATAATTTCGTTATGGATTTGCCGTATGTAGTGAAGGATAAAGAAAAGGGTGCATAATTGGAGGTGAAACATGATTTTATCTGAAAGATTAAGACATATAGTGGATATGCTTCCCAATTCCGATTGCATAGCCGATATAGGAACAGACCATGGCTATATTCTTGTGCATTGTATTAACAAAGGGCTTTGTAAAAGAGGTATTGCAACAGATATTAATAAAGGTCCCTTAGAAATTGCTATTAAGAATTTTAAAAAATATAGGGTTTTAGATAAGATACAGACCAGGATAGGGGATGGGCTAGAGCCACTTCAAAAAGGAGAGGCGGACACAATCTTAATAGCTGGAATGGGCGGAAACTTAATCGTAAAAATATTAGAGGAAGGCAAAGAAATTGTTAGATCAACGAACATATTAGTCCTACAGCCCATGCAATATCCAGAAATATTAAGGAAATATTTGAATGAAAATGATTTTAGAATAATTGATGAGGATATAGTAAAAGAAGATGAAAAGTTTTATCATATATTAAAGGTATCAAATGGTAGTGAACCTCCTTATGAAAAAGAAGTGTTTTATTATACTGGGAAAATTTTAATTCAAAAGAAACATCCAGTTTTAAGAGAATTTATTAATTATAAAATAAAAAATTTAGAAGAAATTTTAAGATCAGTTCCAAAGGATAATAAAAGATATAATGAATTAAATCAATTATTATTAGAGTTTAAGGAAGTGGGAGAATGGATGTAAGTGCTAAAAATATTATAGACTACTTAGAAAAAATGTTTCCCCCTTCTCTTGCGGAGGATTATGATAATGTTGGTTTGTTAATAGGAGATAAAGATAAAAACATAAACAAAATATTATTTACGTTAGATGTTACAAGGGATACCTTAGATGAAGCCATAAAACTAGGATGTGATATGATAATTTCCCATCATCCTTTAATTTTTACACCTTTAAAAAAAATTAAGACAGATGAATATATTGGCAGTATAATTATAAAGGCAATAAAAAACGATATTAACATATATGCAGTTCATACTAATTTTGATAATGCAGAGAAAGGATTGAATGATTTTTTAGCCAAGCTTTTAGAGTTAGAAGATATCGAGATATTGTCGCCCCATAAGGAAATAAAACTTTTTAAAATTGTTGTTTTTGTTCCTAAGTTCCATGCTGATGTGGTTAGAAATGCAATATTGACTGAAGGAGCAGGTCACATTGGAAATTATAGCTATTGTTCTTTTAATGTAGAGGGGCAAGGAACGTTTATGCCTTTGGAGGGTTCAAATCCCTTTATAGGAGAAAAAAATAAAATAGAATATGTTGAAGAAGTAAGGATAGAAACTATTGTTAAAGAAAAGGACTTAAATAGGGTTATATCATCTATGATAAAAGCTCATCCTTATGAAGAGGTAGCCTATGATGTTTATCCTTTACAAAATTCTTTAAAGCAGGGAACAGGAAGAGTGGGAAATTTAAAAGGAGAAATTAGGTTAAAAGAGTTTATCAATTTAATAAAGCAAAAATTTAATGTTGATAATGTGCGAATAGTAGGTAATTTAGATAAAAAGATTAAAAGGATAGGAATAGTAGGGGGAAGCGGCTCATCCTTTATTAGAGACGCTTTAAATAAAGGATGTGATGTATTAGTAACAGGCGATATAAAGCACCATGATGCTATTATAGCTTCTGAATTAGGTTTAAATATTATAGATGTAGGACATTTTGCAAGTGAATATTTAGCAGTTCCATATTTATTGGATATAATTAAAAAAAGCTTTGATGTTGAATGTATTTTAACGGAAACTAATAAAAATCCATTTGCGGTGTTATAAAAGAAAATTTTACTTGTCTTTGAAAAAAATTATTATGGACAATATAACAAAAAGATGATATTATATAACTTGTGCTTGAAAGTCAAATGAATAATTGTTGAGTAAGCCGGATGGTCGCTGCCGCATTCAGCGGGAGAGGAAAGTCCGAGCTCCATAGGGCAGGGTGCTGGGTAATACCCAGTGGAGGCGACTCCAAGGAAAGTGCAACAGAGATATACCGCCAGATCCAATCCCTTGGATTGGTGAGAGCAGCTTATGCTGCCTGGTAAGGGTGGAAAGGTGAGGTAAGAGCTCACCAGCACACTGGCGACAGTGTGGCTCTGTAAACCCCACCTGGAGCAAGACCGAATAGGGGAGCAAATGCGCTGGCCCGGCGTGCTCCCGGGTAGTGTCGCTTGAGCCTGCTGGCAACAGTAGGCCTAGATAGATGACCATCTAAAACAGAACTCGGCTTACAGGCTTACTCAACTTATGCATCGATTCCACTACGCATATGCGTAGTGGATTTTTATATGCTTTATATTTTAGTCAATATCATTGTTAAATTTTACATAAAATGATATAATTCATAAAAGCAAAAATATAAAATTGAGGTGAAAGGATGGAGAGAATTCAAAAGTATATAGCAAGGTGTGGTGTAACATCGAGGCGAAAGGCTGAGGAGCTAATTAAACAAGGAAAAGTTAAAGTTAATGGTGAATTAATAAAGGATATCATTCTTGTTGATCCTGAAAGGGATATAGTTGAGGTAAATGGAAAAATTATAAAACCTGAAGAGAAAAAAGTTTACATAATGTTAAATAAACCTATTGGATATGTTACAACGGTTAAGGATGAAAAAGGACGAAGGACAGTGTTAGACTTGATTGATGTAAAGGAAAGAATATATCCTGTAGGAAGATTAGATTATGATACTTCAGGGCTTCTTATTTTAACCAACGATGGGGACTTTGCCTATAAACTTATGCACCCTTCGAAGGAGGTAGACAAGGTTTACATAGCAGAGGTTGAGGGAATCCCAACTGAGAAGGAATTAGAAATGTTTAGGAACGGATTAAAAATAGAAGATTATATTACATCAAAGGCAAAAATAGAAATTCTTAAAATAATCGATAAAAATGCACTTGTAAGAATAGTGATACATGAAGGGAAAAATAGGCAAGTTAGAAAAATGTGTGAAAAAATAGGGCATAAGGTGTTAAAACTAAAAAGGGTTCAAATAGGCAAAATAAAATTAGGAAGCTTGGAAGTTGGAAAATGGAGATATTTAAAGAAGGAAGAGATAGAGTGGGTTAAAAGATTATAAAAAGGAGGAAAAGGATGTATAGGATTGTTTTAAAGGCTACCAGAATGGCACAAGATATAGTTAAGAAGGTTATAGATGAAACTGATATTGCTGTAGATGCAACATTAGGAAATGGAAATGATACATTATTTTTGAGTAATCTTCTTCATAGAGGGAAAGTTTATGCTTTTGATATTCAAACTATTGCAATTGAAAAATTTAAAAAAACAATCCATGAAAGAAACATAAAAAATGTTATATTGATTAATGACGGGCATGAAAATATCCTAAATTATGTTATGGAAGCACCAAAAGCTATTATGTTTAATTTAGGATATTTGCCAGGTGGAGACGAAAAAATTATTACAAGACCAGATACAACATTAAAGGCCTTATCAGATTCATTAAAAATTTTAAAACCTGGAGGGGTAATAACTTTAGTTGTATATACAGGACATTTAGGAGGAGCTGAAGAAGGACTTTTAATAGACGAATTTATAAAAAAGTTAGATCCTAAGATTTATTCTGTTATGCAGATTAAATTTGTAAATAGGGATGAAAGGGCTCCATATTTAATTGTTATTGAGAAAAATGACAGTTATAATGAAGATAAACATAATATTCTCTGTTAGTAAAAAATTTAATAACCTTTATTTTAGCAGGTGGGGTTATTTTATAGCCACATTTTAAGCAAATATAATTGCCATTTAAAATATAATCCGTATGCCTTTCGATGTTTAAATTGTTAATATATTTTTGCCAACTATCCCATCCGGTTTTACAAAGCTTAATTCTGTTAGATGGATCAGCTAATACCCAGCGTAATAATTTATGAAAATGAAATGGATACTTTGTATAATTTATATAATCTTGAGGCACACCTAAATTAATGATATATTCTTTGAATGTATCTTCGATTAAAGTTTGAAGAGGATCAGTTATTTTTGAGCTGATTACTGTGTATCCCTTTTCAGATAAATATTTCCTTGCCTTATTGAACATATATCCTCTACATATATTGATTTCTTCATATTTACTTATGTTTAATGCTTTTATTCCATTTTCGATTATTTTTATACAATGATCTTCGAATTTTTTTTCTTTAAAGTATGGTGATTTAAAATATTTAATTGGGATAACTTCATAATAATACTCAAGAGTTGATGTTCTTAAAAGTCCAATGACTGTGCCTCCAACGAGGCTGCCGCTTCCAGCATCGTCGATTTGTATCATAGCTTTACTCCTTTCATGCTTATATATTTAATTTTCCAAAAAAGGAGGGCCTTTATTATGAGAATTTTAATAACCAATGATGATGGAGTCAATGCTAAAGGTATATATTTTCTTACAAAGGAACTTGAAGCCCATCATGAATGCATTGTTGTTGCACCTGATAAACAAAGAAGTGCAGCAGGACATTCAATTACACTACACAGACCTATAACGGTTAAAAAAGTAAAATTAGAAGGAATAAAAAGTATGGTTTATAGCGTTGATGGAAAACCTGCAGACTGTGTAAAGGTTGCAATTGAAAAACTGTTGAATGAAAAGGTTGATTTAATAATATCTGGAATAAATAATGGATATAATTTAGGAACTGATGTGTTATATTCAGGGACAGTATCAGCTGCTGTTGAGGGTGCAATATATAAAATACCTTCAATAGCTGTTTCGGTAGATTTTGATGCTGATGAAGAATATCTAAAAAGGGCAGCAAAAATATCAAAAGAAATTGCAGAAAGATCCTTTAATAACCTTAAGGATGATGTGGTTCTTAATGTTAACATTCCTAAAGATGAAACTAATAAGGGTATTAGGGTATGCATTTTGGGAAATAGAGTATATAAAAATGCCTATATTGAGGAAGATACTGACAATGAATATGAAAGAAGATTCCAACTTGCCGGAACAGTCATGGATAATGATGATGAAAATTCTGACGTTTTTTATATAAAGAAGGGTTATATAACAGTTACACCTTTACATTATGATCTTACTAACTTTAACATTATTGCACAAGTAAATTCATGGCTAACAGAGGAGGGATCTAAATGAAAAAAATTCATGAAGATTTAAATCTAATAGCAATTATGGAATTTAAAAGTTATGATGAAATGTATAAGGTAGTTGACTTTTTGAATAAAAATTTAAAAAAATATGGCTTAATTTTTGGTCTAACAAGCAAAAATGGTAAGGATACGATTTCTATTTATGATGCTGAACCAGATAGTCCAACAGAATAAAGATTTAAAATTAATTTACATTCAAATGAAGGATATGTTGCAAGAAACAAAATAAAATGATAAAATATAATTGTATTTTTAGAAAATTGCAATTAGGTTAATTTATTAATTTAGATGGGGAATATTTAATAGAAAAGGGGTATTTTTATGGATGGAAATAGGCAAGACTTAATGAAAATAATTCAAACGAAATTTCCAAGGCTAAGCAAAGGGCAAAAAATCATTGCAGAATATATTCTAAAACATTATGACAAGGCCGCATTTATGACAGCAGCAAAACTTGGTCAGACTGTAGGGGTAAGTGAGTCTACAGTTGTAAGATTTGCTAATGAGTTAGGATTCAGCGGGTATCCAAGTCTTCAAAAAGAATTGCAAGAACTTATAAAAAACAAATTGACTTCGGTTCAAAGAATTGAGATAACAAATGATCTTATAGATGAGGAAAATCCTTTAAGAAGTGTCCTAAAGGCAGATATGGAGAATATAAGGGTCACTTTAGAAAAAATAAATCAAAATACTTTTGATGAAGTAGTGCATGAAATATTAAAGGCAAAAAGAATCTACATAGTTGGATTCAGAAGTTCACAGGCCCTTGTTGAGTTTATGGGATTTTATTTGAATTTAATATTAGATAATGTAAGGGTTGTATCAAGAGGAGTTAGCGATATTTTTGAGCAGCTTCTTAGAGTTGGTGATGGGGATTTAGTTATAGGCATTTCATTTCCAAGATATTCAACAAGAACTATTGAAGCTTTAAAATTTTCAAAGGATCGAGGTGCAAAAGTGGTAGCTATAACAGATAGCTTGCTTTCGCCTCTAGCCTCCCATGCTGATTACACATTAATTGCACAAAGCAATATGGTATCCTTTGTTGATTCACTTGTGGCGCCTTTGAGTTTGATTAATGCTTTAATTGTAGCAGTAGGAGTTAAGGAAAAAGAAACGATTTCGGAAACATTTAAGACACTTGAAAATATTTGGGAAGAATATAATGTTTATGATAGTAAGATAAAAAATAACGATTAGTGCAAAATTTATAAAAATTCAAAAAATAATAAAAAACGGATGATAAATCTAAAAAACAAATGATTAAAATGAAATTAATTATTTTTTTGACTTGAAATAATGCAAGAAATCATTCATAATAGAGTTGTAAGGATTCGTTATTTTGAAGGAGGTCATTAAAATGGCAAAGAAAAACATCTCTCCCTCTGATTACATTAAACAGGTAATCGAAAACGTAAAAAAGAGAAATCCAAATGAGCCCGAATTCCTCCAGGCAGTAGAAGAAGTATTACCAACTTTACAACCAGTTTTAGAAAAGCACCCAGAATACATAGAGGCTAATTTGCTTGAAAGATTTTGTGAACCAGAAAGAGTTGTAATGTTTAGAGTTCCATGGGTTGACGATGAGGGAAATCTACATGTCAATAGAGGATATAGAGTTCAATTTAATGGAGCAATTGGACCTTACAAGGGAGGACTTAGATTCCATCCATCGGTTAATTTAAGCATCATTAAGTTCCTTGGTTTTGAACAAATTCTTAAAAATTCATTAACAGGGCTTCCAATTGGTGGTGGAAAGGGAGGTTCTGATTTTGACCCAAGGGGTAAATCTGATGCTGAAATAATGAGATTTTGCCAAAGTTTTATGACTGAACTATATAGACATATAGGTCCTGACGTTGATGTTCCAGCAGGAGATATTGGTGTTGGAATAAAGGAAATAGGATATCTATATGGACAATATAGAAGAATTAGAGGGGCCTTTGAAAACGGAGTGTTAACAGGTAAAGGATTATCATACGGTGGTAGTTTGATAAGACCAGAAGCAACTGGCTATGGTGTTACTTATTTTGCACAGGAAATGTTAAAGCATGAAGGAGAAACTATTGAAGGAAAGACTGTTGCAGTATCAGGATTTGGTAATGTTGCATGGGGTGTATGCAAAAAGGTTGCAGAATTAGGCGGTAAGGTTGTAACACTTTCAGGACCAGATGGATATATTTATGATCCAGATGGAGTTGTGGGTGAAAAGATAGATTATCTACTTGAAATGAGAAATTCAGGAAGAGATAGAGTTCAGGATTATGCAGATAAATTTGGTGTTCAATTCTTCCCAGGACAAAAACCATGGGGTGTAAAAGTAGATATAGTTATGCCATGTGCTACTCAGAATGATATTCATTTAGAACATGCAAAACAAATAGTAGCAAATGGAGTTAAGTATGTTGTTGAAGGTGCTAATATGCCATGCACCAATGAAGCTTTAGAATATTTCTTAGCTAATGGGGTTCATGTTGGACCAGCAAAGGCAGCAAACGCAGGTGGAGTTGCAACTTCAGCCCTTGAAATGTCACAAAACAGCATGAGAATGGCTTGGACTGCTGAAGAAGTGGATCAAAAGCTACACCAAATAATGGTAAATATTCATAATATGGCAATGAAAGCTGCAGAAGAATATGGATTTGGATACAACCTCGTTGCTGGTGCAAATATAGCAGGCTTTATTAAGGTTGCAGATGCAATGCACTCACAAGGTAATTATTAATTTGTAATCTTTTTTCCAATATTTAAGGTAGGCATATCTCAGAATGTGCCTACCTTATTTATTTTTGGCTTTGAATATATTTTTCATACTTGTGATAAAAGTTATATTTAATCAAGGTGATTTATTATAATATTTTTTTTGGATAAAATATGTTATAATAAACAATGTTTAATTTTACATAGAGTTTTTAGTGTAAATTATTAAATAAGGAGGCCTATATGAAAAGGGTTATAGTAGTTGGTGGTGGTGCTTCAGGGATGATGGCTGCCATAATAGCAGCAAAATATGGAAAAGACGTTTTGCTCATTGAAAAAAACGATCGGCTTGGGAAAAAGATATTTATTTCAGGGAAAGGAAGATGCAATGTTACAACTAGCAAAAGCATCGATGAAATAATAAAAAATATTCCTGGAAACGGGAAATTCATGTATAAAGCACTACATACCTTTTCAAATTATGATTTAATAAAGATGATTGAGGATAAGGGGGTAAAACTTAAGATTGAACGAGGTGACAGAGTGTTTCCTGACAGCGATAAATCTAGCGACATAATAAAATGCTTTGAAAAATATATGCAAGAATATAAAGTGAGAATTATGTTAAATACAAAAGTAACAGACATTTTAGTAAAAGACAATAAAGCTATTGGGGTTGAAATAAATGGAAAGGAGAAAATCTTTTCTGATGTAGTAATTTTATCAACCGGCGGTGCTTCGTATCCAGGGACAGGCTCAAGCGGAGATGGTTATAGATTTGCTAAAAAATTGGGACACACTGTGATTGATTTAAAACCTTCATTAGTTCCACTCGTTGTTAAGGAGGACTGGGTTAGAGAATTAATGGGACTTACTCTTAAAAATGTAGAAATTAAAGTTAAAAATAACAACAAAGTTATATATCAGGATTTTGGTGAAATGCTCTTTACACATTTCGGAGTTTCAGGACCTATAGTTCTTTCTGCAAGCAGAAATATCGTTGATATTTTACCAAAGGAAGTTGAATTTATAATTGATTTAAAACCTGCATTATCATTTGAAGAATTAAATAAAAGAATTTTAAGGGATTTTGAAAAATATAAAAATAAAGACTTTAAAAATTCTTTAGATGACTTATTACCTCAAAAACTTATTCCTATTGTAGTAAAATTATCTGGTATTGATCCAAATAAAAAGGTTAATTCGATTACAAAGGAAGAAAGATTAAAGCTTGCTAGTCTTTTGAAGGAGTTTAAACTAACGATTGTTGGAACACGCCCCATAGAAGAAGCTATCGTTACAAGGGGTGGTATATCAATAAAAGAAGTAGATCCGCAAACAATGGAATCAAAAATAATAAAAGATTTGTATATAACGGGAGAACTTTTGGATGTTGATGCTTATACTGGTGGATTTAATTTGCAAATAGCCTTTTCAACAGGATATTGTGCTGGATATTACTGTTAGGGGTGATATCGATGTATTCAATTAGAGGTGCTATAACTGTTGAACGTGATACTAAAGAGGAAGTTTTTACTGCTACAACAGAATTATTTGAAAAAATAGTTGAGGAAAATGATTTAAATATTAAAGATGTATTTACTATCATTTTCACAGCAACAAAGGATATAAAAAGTGCATATCCTGCTGAAGCATTAAGAAATATAGGGTTAAAGCATATTTCATATATGTGCATGCAGGAGATGGACGTAGAAAATAGTCTAAATAAATGCATTAGAATTTTAGTATTAGTAAATGGAGATAAAAGACAAAGTGAAGTTAAAAATGTGTATTTAAGAGAAGCAATTAATTTAAGACCAGAACTAAATGAAGGAATTTAGCTTTTTTTATAGAATTATTAATAAAGGGGAGTTGTGAATGAAAAAATTCTCTATAGCAATTGATGGGCCTGCAGGTGCAGGCAAAAGCACTATAGCAAAAATTATTGCCCAAAGGTTAAAAATAGAATATATTGACACAGGAGCAATGTATAGGGCAATAACTTTAAAGATTATCAGAAATGGGACTGATATTAATAACATAGATGAAATTATTGAGTTATTGGAGAAAACTGATATAAATTTTATTAATGGTAGAGTTTATCTGGACGGCGAAGATGTATCGGAAGAAATAAGATTGCCTGAAATAGGTAAGCTTGTTTCACAAGTAGCTGCAATAAAAGAAGTAAGAGAAAAATTAGTTGCAATTCAGAGGGATATTGCTAAAAATAAAAGCGTTATTATGGATGGGAGGGATATTGGAACAAACGTTTTAAAGGATGCAGAGATAAAAATATTTTTAGTTGCATCTGTTGAGGAGAGGGCTAAAAGAAGATATAAAGAGCTTCTAGAAAAGGGAATAGAGGTATCCTATGATGATATAGTTAAAGAAATTGAAAAAAGAGATTATATAGATTCAACCAGAGAAGTTAACCCATTAAGAAAAGCTGATGACGCAATAGTAGTTAATAATACAAATAAGACATTAGAAGAAGTTGTTGAGGAAATTCTAAATATAGTTTGTAAAAAAGTTGAGGTGTAAAGTATGAGCTTATACAGGATTTTAAGGTTTATTGCTAAGGGGGTATTTAAATTAATTTATAGGATCGAAGTTAAAGGAATTGAGAATATCCCAAAGGATGAAGGGGCGTTAATTTGTCCGAACCATTATACATGGGCTGATCCTGTTATGGTAGCTATTACAACACCAAGACCTATAAGATTTATGGCAAAGTTTGAGGCTTTTCAGAACCCTTTTTTGAGATTTTTATTAAAAAATTTAGGAGCTTTTCCTGTAAGGAGGGGGGAGCCTGATTTAAATGCTATAAAAACAGCATTGAAGTTATTAAAGGATGAACATTTATTAGGGCTTTTTCCACAGGGAACTAGAGTAAAGGGAGAAGACTTAGGGAAGGCCCACTCTGGTGTAGCTTTACTTTCAATTAAATCAAATAAAAAAGTTATTCCTGTATATATAGGAGGAAACTATGTTCCGTTTACAAAAATGAGGGTTTTTTTTGGAGAGCCAATTGATTTTTCAGCATATACTAAGGACAAGCTAACTGGTGAGGATTATTTAAGATTAAGCCAAATAGTTATAGAAAAGATTAAAGAATTAAAAGAGGGGGGAATAAATGATGGAAATTCTTCTTGCTAAAAATGCCGGATTTTGTTTTGGAGTTAAAAATGCTATGGAAAAAGCATTAAAGGCTTCTGAGGAAGAAAAAAATGTAAAAACATTAGGGCCTATTATTCATAATCCGGATGCAGTAAGACTTTTAGAAGAAAAGGGTGTTTGCTCACTAAATAGCGTAGAGGATGTTGGAGAAGATGACACGATAATAATAAGATCTCATGGAATAGGAAAGGGTGAATACGAAATCTTAAAAAGCAGGGCTATGAAGGTGATAGATGCCACTTGCCCATATGTAAAAAATATACACAACATTGTAGAGAAAAACTTCAAAAACGGATATAAGATAGTTATCATAGGTGATTCTGAACATCCTGAAGTAAAAGGGATTAATGGTTGGTGTGATAACGAAGCAATTATTATTAAGGATATTGATGGAGTTGTGGAGGATAATTTTAAAAATCAAAGAGTTTGCGTAGTTTCACAGACCACGTTTAACGCAAAAAAATGGCATGAAATAGCTTGTAAAATTATTGCTTTAACCAAAGAGGCTTTAATAATTAATACAATTTGTAGTGCCACTGAAATAAGGCAAAAAGAAACTGAGGATATATCAAAAAAAGTTGACCTAATGATAGTTATTGGTGGGAAAAATAGCTCAAATACAAGAAAACTTTACGAAATTTCAAAGGAAAATTGTAGTAACGTTATGCTTATTGAAAATGCTGATGAACTTAACATAGAAAAAATAAAACAATTTAATAAAATAGGAATAACTGCTGGCGCATCTACTCCACAATTTGTTATAGAGGAAGTAATGAATAATTTGGTTAGTATATCAAATGAAGATAAGATTACTAATGATGTTTTTGAGAAAAATAAATTAGAAACTAAAATTGAAGATTCTAATGATATGGATTTAGATTATTTTAGTGATTTTATAAAAATTGAAGTAGGAGATGTTGTAAGGGGTAAGGTTCTCCATGTTACAGATGAAGAGGTGTATTTTGATATAGGCTATAAATCCGATGGAATTTTACCAAAGGAAGAAGCATCTAACTTGCAGATTAATCTTAAGGAAAAATTCAAAATAGGAGAAGAATACGAGGTTGAGATTATAAAGCTAAATGATGGAGAAGGAAATGTTCTATTAAGCAGAAGGAGTCTAGAAAAGGAAGAATTCATAGAAAACCTAAAGAATTATAAACATGATGGGACATTAGTTGATATAGAAGTTATTAGAGTGATTAAGGGAGGATTTGAATGTAAAATAGGAGAATTAAGATGCTTTATGCCCCTTTCACACTCAGGCATTGATTTAGTAAAGGATAATCCTGAGGATTTAGTTGGGAAAAAACTTAAGGCAAATGTTTTAGAAGTAAAAGAAGATGGTAAAATTGAAATAATAGTATCAAGAAGGGAAGTTGCAAGACATGAAAGGCAACAAAGGTCTAGGAATATAATATTAAATCTTCAGGAAGGTATGACACAAAGAGGTAAAGTTAAGACTATAATAGATTCTGGTGTATTTGTAGATACTGGAGATTATGATGCCTTTATCCCAGTTTCAGAATTATCCTGGAAGAGAATTCAAAAACCAAGCGATGTAATTAAAATAGGAGATATAGTAGAATTTATAATAATAAAATTGGATAAAGCATTAGGAAAGGTTACTGGAAGCATAAAACGAACTATGGAAACACCTTGGGAAAAGTTTATTAAAAAATACTCTGTAGAAGATATAGTAGAAGGTAAAATAGTGGCATTTGCAGAATTTGGAGCCTTCGTAGAATTAGAAGAAGGTGTTCAAGGCTTAGTTCATATATCGAATATGTCTCATATAAGAATAAATAAGCCTCAGGATATTGCTAAGATTGGCCAAAAAGTAAAAGTAAAAATAATAGATATTGATTATGAAAACAAAAGAATATCACTATCTATAAAGGATGCAAAAAATAGCAGGTGAGAATCCTGCTATTTTTTTGCTATTATATTGCATTTTTTGAAAATAGTCATATAATATAAGTAGTAGAAATAGTAACTTTGCTTAAAAATAAGAGATTTATTGAGAAAAATTGATATGTTTTAATTGTAATTTTAAATAATTATGGATTTTGTTTAAAATGCTTGACTTTTTGTGTTATTTTGATAAAATTTAATTATTGTAAAAAATGAAAAAGGAGGTTGAGAGTTAGAATGAACGCTTTGGGTCGTCACATAATTGCAGAGATTTATGGTTGTGATGCAGAAATTTTAAACGACAGAGAAAAGATTGAAAAGATAATGGTTGATGCTGCACTTATGGCTGGTGCTGAAGTTAGGGAAGTAGCTTTTCATAAATTTAGTCCACTTGGCGTTAGTGGCGTTGTAGTTATTTCTGAATCTCACCTTACAATTCATACTTGGCCAGAGTTAGGATACGCTGCAGTAGATGTCTTTACATGCGGCGATCATATAAATCCTTGGGATGCTTGTAATTATATGACTGAAAAATTTGGAGCAACCCATATTACTGCTACTGAAGTTAAAAGAGGTTTGTTTGATCAACCTGTTCAAGTAAAAGTTTCATCGTTATAAATTCAAAAATGCGCCCTAAATCACAAGGACGCATTTTTTATTTGTGTTATTCAATTATTTGTGAAAGTGGAGGAATTATTTGCTTTTTCCTTGAAATTACTCCAGGCAAAAATACAAAATTATTATGCACATCCACGTTAAAGGCCTTTGCTATAAGATCTTTTTCCTTTCCTGTAAATATTATCTCTGAACCTTCTCTAATAATATCAGTTAACATTATTATTAATAAATCATATCCTTTTTCGTTACACAATTTGTTCATGAAATTTAATAAATCATTTTTGGTTTCACCAAGGCTTTCAACGTTCATAGTATTAACTTGACTTATACCAATTTTATATTTTCCAAGTTTAAATTCTTTAAAATCTTGGAAGAAAATTTCTTCTGGCGTTCTGTTTTGAAGAGATGTTCCAGCTCTAAACATTTCAAGGGCAAAGCCTTCGATATCTATACCAGCTATTTCTGCCAGCCTTTCAGCTGTTATTTTATCTATGTATGTGCAGGTAGGTGATTTAAATTTAACTGTATCTGATATAATAGCTGCACAAAGTAAACCAGCAATATTCTTTGGGGGTCTAATCCCATTTTCAAAATACATCCCTGCAATTATAGTCGATGTGCTTCCGACAGGTTCATTCCTAAAGAAAATAGGTTTACCCGTCTGAATGTCAGCAACTCTATGGTGATCTATAATTTCAAGGATTTCAGCATCATCAATTCCATGGACAGTTTGGGATCTTTCGTTATGGTCTACTAAAATAACCTGCTTTTTCTTTTGTGATATTAAATGATATCTTGATATAAAACCATAGATTTTATTATTTTCATCTAGAACAGGATAACTTCTATATCTTGTTTGCAGCATCTTATCTCTTATTTCATCTACAAAATCATCGATATGGAAGCTTATTATATTTTCAGTAGTCATTACATATTTTACAGGTATGCTTTGATTTATTAATCTGGCAGTAGTATAGGTATCATTAGGTGTATTTATAATAATACAGTTGTTTTGTTTTGCAAGTTCTAAAATTTCATCCTCAGCACTAAACCCTCCAGTTATAATTAAACAATTAGCTCCAAGTTCTATAGCCTTTTTTTGGGAATCCTTTCTGTTGCCTATTATTACGATATCTCCCTTTTCAATAAACGGCTTCATGCTTTCAGGGGACAAAGCTGCAACTACTATTTTACCGTTGGAATTAAATTTCGCTTCGTCTCCCAAAATAATTTTAGCGTTTAAGGTTTCCAATATATTTCTCAATGGCGTTTTAATTATATTGTTTTCAAGTGTATCCATGTATTTACTTGTAATATTGGATAATGTCACAAGCCCCAAAAATTTTTCGTTTTCATCGATAACTGCCAGCGTCTTGACATTGTTTTTTTTCATAAGCATCCAAGCGGTTTTTATAGAAGAATCTGGGGATATTGGGATTACTTTATCCAAGTTTAAATCTGAAACTTGAGTTTTTACAGTTGGAAGGATGTCTGGCTTTGGAATATTAAAGTAATTTAATACAAAGTCTGTTTCTTGATTGATATCCCCAAGTCTTTTAGCGATTGCGTTAAAACCTAAACGTTTTTTTAGCTCAGCATAGGCTATTGCAGCTGAAATTGAGTCAGTATCAGGATTTTTGTGGCCAAATATGTAAATAATATCTGTCATTAAAACACCTCCTATATACTTAAATATTATAACCAATAAATACTATTTTTTAAATAATGACTTCTTTTTGTGATATAACTATATATTTAAAAATATATTTTAATTAGATTTATCTTCTTTAATTTTAACTAAGGGGGATGGTATTTTGGCATTTTATGGAGTCGACATAAAAAAAGAAAATGAATTTTTAGGTTTAACAAAATACGAAGTAAAAAAGAGGCAACAAAAATATGGGTATAATGAAATAGCTAAAAAGAAAAAGAAATCATCATTAATTATCTTTTTGTCACAGTTCAATGATTTTATTGTATGGGTTCTATTAGCTGCAACTATAATTTCTATATTTTTGGGGGAAATCGCCGATGCAATAACTATATTTATAATAATATTGATGGACGGAATTTTAGGCTTCCTTCAGGAATATAGGACCGAGAAGGCTTTAGAAGCTTTAAAGGAGTTTGCTGCCCCAACGGCAAAGGTTATTCGCGAAGGAAAGAAAATGGTAATAAAGGCTAAAGAATTAGTTATAGGAGACATAGTAGAATTAGAAAGCGGTGATAGGGTTCCTGCAGACATATTGATATTAAAATGCGATGCCCTACAGAGCGATGAGTCAATTTTGACTGGCGAATCAATGCCGATTGATAAAAAAGCTTATAATGGAGATAAAATAAAACAAGAAAATATGGTCTATATGGGCTGTTTAGTAACTAAAGGGAAGGCCTTAGGTAAAGTTATAGCAACTGGGATGAATACAGAAATGGGTAAAATAGCAGATATGCTAGAAAATATAAATGATAACAAGACCCCTCTTCAGGAAAAACTTGATAAATTAGGAGAATATCTTGTATATCTAATATTGGCAATATGCGCATTGGTTACTATTACAGGGATATTAAGGGGCGAAAACATATATAAAATGTTTTTAGTTGGTGTAAGTTTAGCAGTTGCTGCTATTCCAGAAGGTCTTCCTGCAGTAGTAACTGTTTCATTAGCATTGGGAGTTCAAAGGATGATGAGAAAAAATGCTCTTGTGAGAAGACTTCCGGCAGTGGAGACATTAGGCTGCACCCAGGTAATCTGCTCCGATAAAACTGGAACATTAACTCAAAATAGGATGACGGTGAGGAAATTATATATTTTGAATAAGGAATATAAAATAGCTGGTGAAGGTTATGACATAAAGGGAGAATTATTATATGAAGGAATAAGGGTAAACTTAAACAATAAGGAAGCCTTTAAAAAATTGCTTGAATGTTGTGTTTTATGTAATAACTCTTCGATTGAAGGGAATAATTATTTAGGAGATCCTACTGAAATTGCATTACTTGTATTAGCGGCAAAATTTGGATACAAAAAGGAAGAACTAAAGGAATTCAAAATATTAAAGGAGAACCCCTTTGATTCTGATAGAAAGATGATGTCGGTTCTTGTGCAAAAGGGCAATAGAAAATTTCTTTTCGTAAAAGGAGCACCTGAGAAGGTTATGGAAAATTGTAAAGCTCTTTTGGAAGATATGAAGACAAGAGTTATAACAGAAAACGATAGAAAGGCAATTTTATCTGCTAATGATAAATTGGCAAAGGAAGCATTGAGAGTATTGGCTTTTGCTTATAAAGAAATTGAAAACACGGAGGACGAAAAGGAACTAATATTTTTAGGTTTAGCAGGAATGATTGATCCCCCAAGAAAGGAAGTTTATGATGCTGTAGTAGAGGCAAAAATGGCGGGAATAGTTCCAGTGATGATAACAGGTGATCATAAATTAACAGCTGAGGCTATAGCAAAGGAATTAGGCATATTAAACGAAAAGGAACTTGTATTAACAGGAGAAGAACTAAATAAAATCTCAGAAAAAGAACTTGATGATATAATAATGAAAGTAAAAGTTTTCGCTAGAGTGACTCCAACACATAAATTCAGAATTGTAAAGGCATATAAGAGAAAAGGACTAGTAGTTGCAATGACTGGCGATGGAGTTAATGATGCTCCAGCGGTAAAGGAAGCCGATATAGGTATTGCTATGGGTAAAAGTGGAACAGATGTAACTAAAGAATCGGCATCTTTAATATTGCTTGATGATAATTTTGCAACTATTGTTGCTGCAGTTAAAGAGGGTAGAATTATTTATGATAACATAAGAAAATTTTTAAGATATCTTCTTTCATGCAATATTGGCGAAGTATTGACTATGTTTTTAAGTTCATTGTTGAGTTTACCTATTCCGCTATTACCGATACAGATATTATTTGTAAATTTAGCTACGGATGGCCTACCTGCAATGGCTCTTAGCATGGAAAAGGGAGAAAAGGATATCATGCAAAGGATGCCAAGGAAAAGGGATGAAAGCATATTTTCGGAGGGATTGTTACACAAAATTATCTTAAGAGGAATACTTATAGGTTTGTGCACAGTGGCATCCTATGCAATAAGTTTAAATTATTTTGGCAACATTGTAATATCTAGAACAATAGCCCTTGGCACATTAATAATGTCGCAGTTATTCCATGTTTTTGAGTGTCGTTCAGAGAGACAATCTATATTTAATATAGGTATTTTGACTAATAAATATTTAATATATGCAGTTTTATCTTCGCTATTTATGTTGATTTTTATAATTTACAATCCCTTCATGCAGAAGGTTTTTTATACGCAACCTTTGAATACTATTCAATGGCTTATAGTGCTATTATTTTCAGGTATAATTTCTTTGATTTCTAGCCTTTATTGGTATAAAAGAAATTAAAGGAAGTAAAGACAGCTTTACTTCCTTATTATTTGTTTTTGTTGAAGCTTTTTAAGGTCAAGTCCGATAGGAATTAATTCTTTTTTAGTTGTCATATTTATGACATTCATTATTTCTATAACATCAGAATCTTTCTTTTTGTTCTTTTTAGGTTTTAAACCTTGAATTAAAACTAAATGCCCCTGATTTACTTGAATAAATTCTGGCTTTTTAAAGAACCTTCTTTTTTTGTATTGGCACTTAACTACAAGTTTGCTTCTTTCAGGTTTTACAACAATATCAACCTTTAGCAAGTGAATAAATCCCAATATTACTTTTTCAGCAACTTTTACACTTAGAACATGTCCGTGAACCTGGGTTAGGCGATCTTTATATTTTTCCCAGTAAGCATCTTGAAGTTTTTGATTTAATTTTTCTTTAAATCCCATATTTCATTCTCCTTTATACTAAATTTATTGTAAAAAATTGCTTAAAAAAATCTTAACATTATTATATTATAACAATAATTTAGAGTGTAGTCGAGGGGGAATAGATTGTTAATAATTTAATCTGTTAAATCTATTTAAAAAATAAATAAATTGTGTTATACTTATATAAAGCCCAAAATTTAACTAATTTTTCTATCTGTTATATATAAAAATAGATACTGTTATATCAAATAAAATACAGGTGATAAAATTATGATACGAGCTGTAATAAGAGTTAACGGTATTGTTCAGGGTGTTGGTTTTAGACCTTTTATAAATAAGTTAATTCAAAATTTTAATTTAAAAGGTTGGGTTAAAAATACTTCTTTGGGGGTTGAATTAGAGGTTGAAGGTGAAGAAATTTATATTAGAAGTTTTTTAGAGGAAATAATAAATAACCCTCCAAAGTTAGCCTATATAGAAGATTTACAATATGAATTTTTTCAAGATTTAAAATATTATAAAGGGTTTGAAATTATAAAAAGCCAAGATAAAGAAGACAAGTTTACCTTTATATCTCCTGATGTTAGCATTTGTGATGAATGCCTTAGTGAATTATTCGATAAGGAGAATAGAAGATATTTATATCCTTTTATTAATTGCACCAATTGTGGACCACGTTTTACAATAATAAAGGATGTTCCCTATGACAGAGATAAAACCACAATGAAAGAGTTCAAGATGTGTCATAAATGTCTAAGTGAATATTTAGATATTGAGGATAGAAGATACCATGCTCAGCCTAATTGCTGCAGCGATTGTGGACCTAAGGTGTATTTTATAGACAAAAATATGGAAAAATTCGATAAAGGAATAGAAAAGGCAATAGAATATTTAAAGGATGGTAAAATAATTGCAATTAAAGGCATAGGAGGATTTCATGTAGCCTGTGATGCAAAAAATAAAGAATCATTAGTAAAATTAAGACAACGTAAAGGTAGGGATGAAAAGCCCTTTGCCCTTATGATGAAGGATATAAATACTGTAGAAAATTATTGCTATTTAGGTAAAGAAGAAAAAAATATCTTGGAGAGTTATAAGAGGCCTATTGTATTGCTTAAAAAAAGAAATAATCTTTTGGATCATGTGTCAGAAAATAAATGGTTAGGAGTTATGCTACCATATTCTCCTTTACATTATATACTTATGCAGGAATTAGACGTGCTTGTAATGACAAGTGGAAATATTCATGATGTTCCAATAGTTTATAAAAATGAAGATGCTATAAATGAACTTTGGGATATCGTAGATGGGTTTTTGATTCATGAAAGAGATATACATGTAAGGTGTGATGATTCAATCGTAAAGGTATTTGAGGGCAAGGAATATTTTATTAGAAGATCAAGGGGCTATGTTCCTTTCCCGATAAGATATAATTCAAGAAATAAGATTTTAGCCTGTGGAGCAGAACAGAAGGGATCCTTTGCTTTGAGCAAAAATGGTTTTGTCTTTTTGAGTCAGCATATTGGAGAATTAAGAAATATTGAAACCTACAAGCATTATATAGATCAAATTGAACATTATAAAAAATTATTTGATATAGATATTGATAGAATTGCCTGTGATATGCATCCTGATTACTTGTCAACACAATATGCGAAGGAGATAAGCAAAAAGCAAAATATTCCCCTTTATATGGTGCAGCATCACCATGCCCACATGGCATCATGTATGGCGGATAATAAGTTGGAGGGGGAAGTAATAGGTATCATTTGGGATGGAACAGGTTATGGGTTAGATGGGAAAATATGGGGTGGAGAGTTTTTGGTTGGTGATTATAAAGAATTTAAAAGGGTAGCTACTATAAGAGACATAGCTTTACCTGGAGGAGATATGGCTATAAAGGATATTTATAGGATAAAGTATTCTATATTAATGGATGCATTAGGAGAAATTCCAAATGAATTTGCTACAACAGATGACCTGCAAGTAATAAATATGATGTTGAATAAAAATTTCAACACAGTTAAAGCCAGCAGCATAGGCAGGTTGTTTGACGGCGTTGCAAGCATTCTTGGTATTAAAGATAGGGTATCCTATGAAGGTCAAGCAGCGGTTTTATTAGAGTCAAAGGCTTTGGAAAATGATTTGTTTTATAAATATGAAATTTACAATGATGAAATATTAAAAATAGATTGGAGGCCTATTATAAGAGATATAGTAAATGATGTTACTTTAGGTAAGAATGTAGATATTATTACAGCTGCATTTATGAATACTTTAGTAAATTCAGCTGTTGAAATAGTTTTAAGGCTAAAGGATATTTATAAGATAGACAGAGTTGTTATTTCTGGTGGAGTTTTTCAAAATATTTATCTACTAAGTAAATTAGTTCAGATTCTTAGAAACAATAATTTTAAAGTATATTATCATAATAGGGTTTCCACTAATGATGAAGGAATAGCATTAGGACAATTAGCTGTTGCAGAAAAAGGGGGAGGAATATTATGTGTTTAGCAGTTCCTTTAAAGGTAATAGAAATTGATGGCAACGATGCTGTAGCAGAGCTAGATGGTATTAAGATGAAGATCAGAGTAGATTTTGTCAAAGATATAAAAATTGGTGATTATGTATATGTTCATGCTGGTTTTGCAATAAACAAACTTGATGAAAAGCTTGCAAAGGAAAATTTAGAATTATTTAGGGAGGTTGCCAATGCAGCTAAAAATAAATCCAAGTGAGGTAAAGGACATTGTAGAGTTTATAAAAAACTATGATAAAAGGAAAATAAAAATAATGGAAGTATGTGGAACACATACCATGTCTATTGCTAAAAGTGGCATAAAAACGATACTTCCAGAAAATATAAAATTAATTTCTGGGCCAGGGTGTCCGGTTTGTGTCACAGCAATTAATAGAATTGATGAAATTTTAACTCTATCCCAAAATCCTAAAGTTTTGATAGCTACTTTTGGTGATATGCTTAAAGTTCCAGGAAGTCGTCAGGGATTTAATTTGGCTACATTAAAGTCTATGGGGGCTAAAGTAGAAGTTGTTTATTCTGCAATGGATGCAATTTCAATAGCAGAAAATAATCCTGATTTTGAGGTTGTTTTTTTGGGAATCGGCTTTGAAACAACGGCTCCAGGAACGGCTGTTGCAATAAAAGAAGCAAAGGAAAGGAATATTAAAAATTTTTCGGTTTTTTCTATGCATAAATTTGTAGAACCAGCATTGAGGGCCTTATTAGATTCAAAGGAGATCGAAATCGACGCATTTATTTGTCCAGGACATGTATCAACTATTCTTGGAATAAAGGGATTTAGATTTTTAGCTGATGACTACAAAAAGCCCTCTGTAATATCAGGTTTCGAACCGGAAGATATTTTAACAGCAATATATAAAATAATTATGCAGTTTGAAAAAAATATTGCTATCATTGAAAATGAATATATGCGAATTGTAACCTTAGAGGGAAATGAATTTGCTCAAAGAATAATGGAGGATGTTTTTGAACCTGTTGATGATATTTGGAGAGGTATAGGAATCATTCCTAAGAGTGGTATGGGAATTAAGGATACTTATTGTGATTTTGATACGGTTAAAAGGTTTGATATAAAATTAGATTTTAAAGATAAATTAACAATTTGTAAATGTGGTGATATAATAAAAGGGAAGATAGAACCTAAGGAGTGTTCATTGTTTGCTAAATTATGTTCACCTGAAAATCCAATAGGTCCATGTATGGTTTCAAGTGAGGGGGCCTGTGCGGCATATTATAAGTATTTAAGATTCTGAGGTGAAATTATGGAAGAAATAATTACTTTAGACTATGGAAGCGGTGGAAAGAAAACTTCAAGTTTAATAGAAGAAATTCTTTTACCTAAATTTGATAACAGCAAGTTAAATGAATTAATGGATGGAGCAGTTCTAAAAAGTAAAGGAAGAATTGCATTCTCAACTGATAGCTTTGTTGTTTCACCTTATTTTTTTCCTGGAGGAGATATAGGCAAATTAGCAGTTTGTGGGACTGTTAATGACCTTTTAATGTGTGGTGCAATCCCTAGGTATCTAAGTTTGAGCTTCATTATAGAGGAAGGATTCAAAATTGAGCACCTAAAAAAAATAGTAAATTCGATTAGCGAAACCGCAAAAGAATGTGGTATTGAGATAGTAACAGGAGATACAAAGGTTGTGGAAAAGGGAAAGGGAGATGGCATATATATAAATACTTCAGGTATAGGTTTTATGGAAATAGAAGGGTATGCTAAGGCAAGGATTAATGATGGAGATGTAGTTATAGTTACGGGAAATGTTGGGGATCATGGAGTTGCAGTTATGTCAGCAAGAAATGGCTTCTTTTTGGATACGGATCTTAAATCGGATTGTATGCCCCTAACTAATTTAGCAAAAACTATTTTTAAGTATGGTAGAGAAGTTAAAATAATGAGGGATCCTACACGAGGGGGATTAGCTACTACATTAAATGAGTTTGTTGAGGGGACTGAATTTTCTATTGAACTTATAGAAAAAGATGTTCCAATTGCACAAAATGTATTTACTGCTTGTGAAATACTTGGAATTGATCCATTATACAGTGCAAATGAAGGAAAGATAGTTTTGATAGCGTCAAAAGATATAGCAGAAGATTTAGTAAAGGATATTAAAAATCTACCTGAGGGTAAAAATGCAGCTATTATAGGAAAAGTAACCTCAAACCATAAAGGTTTAGTTGTGTTAAAAACTCCAATCGGAGGTTCAAGAATATTAAATAAGTTAACTGGGGCACAGCTTCCCAGGATATGTTAAATGGAGGTGATTTAATGCAAAATTTTAAGTCAATTGAAATTAAGAAGGAAGAAATAGTTCCTATTGCAGAAAAGATGAGTGGTGAAGGAAGAAGACTTGTTATGATCCACGGATATGTGGATAAGGAGGGGCAAAAAATAGTGAGTTACCATTATGAAGTTGGTGATACTATTGAAGCCTATACGGTTAAAGGAGAAGATGTTTTACCTACAATATCGCATATTTATGATGTTTCAGCCTCATGGCCAGAAGAAGAACTTCATGAACTTATTGGAGTTAACTTTGAAGGTTTAAATATGAAGGGCAGGCTTTTCCTTCCAGATACGATGTTTGAAGGAAAGGGTCAGATACTTGTTACTCCATTAAATGAACTAGTGAAAAAAACTCAAGGAATAAAGGAGTGATTAGATGAGTTACGTAATTCCAATTGGACCATATCATCCTTCTTTAGAAGAACCCATACATGCTAAACTTTATACTGAAGGTGAAATAATAAAGGATGCTGAAGTTTTTATAGGCTATAATCATAGAGGTATAGAAAAATTAGCTCAAGAAAAGAATTTTATCCAAACATTAGTTTTAGTAGAAAGGGTTTGTGGTATTTGTTCTCACTCTCATCCCTTTGCATATGCTCAAGCTATAGAAAAGATTGCCAATATGGAGGTTCCTAAAAGGGGACAATATATAAGAGTTATAATGGCTGAACTTGAAAGACTTCACTCCCATTATCTTTGGCTGGGTATAGCTGCCCATTTAGTTGGATATGATAGTTTATTCATGCATATTTGGAATGTAAGGGAAAAGATAATGGATATTTTAGAGGCTATATCTGGCAATAGAGTTAACTATGGTATGATAATTATAGGAGGTTCAAGAAGGGATATTAGTGATGATTTAAGAAGAAATATATTGCAGATTTTAGATGAATTTAAAGCGGAACACGAAAAAATAAAGGAAATTGTTCTTAACGATAAAACTTTAGCCATGAGAACAAAGGGAGTAGGTGTTTTACCAAAGGATATAGCTATAAAAATGGGAACAATTGGTCCCCATGCAAGGGCTTCTGGAGTTAAGGTAGACGTTAGAAAGGATGCTCCATATTCATCTTATGAAGATTTTGAATTCGATGTTCCTGTAGTTGAAGATGGAGACGTTTTTGCAAGGATATTAATAAGGGCATTAGAAGTTGATGAAAGTATAAAGATTATAAAGCAAGCATTAGAAAACCTACCTGAAGGACCAATTAATTTAGGAATGAAGATCCCTAAAGTTCCTGCTGGGGAGTTTACACAAAGGGTTGAAGCTCCAAGAGGTCAAGTAATATATTATGTTGTTACAGATGGAGGACAAACAAATTATAGAGTAAGTATACATGTTCCGACCTTTAAAACAGCACCTACAGTTCCTTATATGCTAAGGAATAATACCGTTGCAGATGCAGGACTTATTATTGCAAGTATAGACCCTTGTTTCTCATGCTTAGATAGGTAGTGATATTATGCACGAGTTAGCTATAACTGAAGGAATAATCAAAATTGCAAAGGAAGTAGCAGAAAAAAATAATGCCAAAAGGGTATTAAATATAAAGGTAAAATGCGGGGACTTCTCGGGGGTTATTCCTTCTTTAATTCAGGAGTATTTTGATATTGTTTCTAAAGGAACTATAGTTGAAGGTGCTAAACTTCTTATAGATAGAGTTCCTATTAAAATTATATGCTCAGAATGCAATAATGAAAGTGAGATAAAAAGAAGCGATATACGATGTCCAAAATGCGGTGGGTATAGATATAGGATTATTAGTGGTAAAGAATTTTACGTAGAAGCATTGGAGGTGGAATAGTGGAAATTAAAGTAGTAAAACAGATAATGGAATGGAATGAGGATTGCAGCAATGAAGTAAAAAAGGAATTAGACGAAAAAAAGGTTTTTATGATAAATATAATGGGATCTCCTGGTGCAGGAAAAACAAGTGTAATTGTTGAATTAATAAAAGAGCTTTCTAAAGATTATAAGCTCGCTGTTATTGAAGGAGATATAACTGGACAAATTGATGCTGAGAGAATTAGTCAGATGGGGATTCCAGTGGTTCAGCTTAATACAGATGGAGCTTGCCATATTGAGGCTATGTCCATAAAAAATATATTAAATTATTTTAATTTAAATGATATCGATGTATTATTAATTGAGAATATAGGTAATTTGGTATGTCCTGCTGAATTTAATTTGGGAGAGGACCTAAAAGTAGCAATTTTAAGTATTCCAGAGGGAGATGACAAAGTTCAAAAGTATCCATTGATGTTTTCAGTTGCAAATATTCTTTTGTTAAACAAATACGACATGAAGGAATTTTTCGAATTTGACTATGAAAAGGTATCCATGTATGCAAAAGGTTTAAATCCTAATCTTGAAATATATAGATTTTCTTCAAAAAAAGAATTTGATAACAAAGACCTATTTGCATCATTAAGAAGAAAAATAAAAGATAAATTAAATAAATAAGGGGGGATAATGATGAAAAATAAACCAGCTGCTGTTATTGCAACGTTTATATTATGCTTTCTAGTATGGATATTATTTACATTAACCTTTACAGCACAGGAATTAATAGCAGGTGCTATAGTCTCATTACTAGTTGCATTATTTACATCAAGTTACTTTATCCATGAAGATGCATTCCATTTATTAAAACCAAATGTGTTTATCAATTTCATAATTTATGTATTATTTATATTTCCAGTAGAACTTTGGAAGGCGAATGTAGATGTTGCAAAAAGAGCATTAAGTCCAAAACTTCCAATTAATCCTGGTATTGTTAAAGTTCCAGTTGACTTAAAATCCGAATATGGACTTGCTATGCTTGCAAATTCGATTACCTTAACACCGGGAACAATAACAATGGAAATAGTAGAAGAAAATGGACAGAATTATTACTATATCCATTGGATTGATGTTGCAAGTAAGAATAGCAAAGAAGCTGGTGATATGATTAAAGGAAAATTAGAAAACTGGATAAGGAGGATTTGGAAGTGATAGAGTTTGTTTATGTTGGGATATTTTATGTTATACTAGCATTAATGCTTTTATATAGGGTTTTAAAAGGACCTAGTGTTGTAGATCGAGCTGTTGCAGCTGATAGCATTGATATTTTAACTGCCATTGCTTTAATTGTTTTTTCGATTTATAGCAATAGAAGCATTTATCTTGATATTGCGCTTGTTTTAGCAATTTTAGGTTTCTTGGGGACTGTCCTTATAGCAAGATATTTGGAGGGAAGACTATGATAGTTAGGATAATAATTGATTTGTTTTTAATATTAGGTTGCTTTTTTGCTTTTGCAGGAGCAGTTGGTCTTCTTAGAATGCCAGATTCCTTTACTAGGATGCAATCAAGTACTAACATTGCAACCTTTGGAGTTCTTTGGACGGTTTTAGGTGTAGCTGTATATGCCTTTTCAAATCAAAATTTTGTTTTTGGAATCAAAACGGTCATGATAGGAATTTTTATAGTTCTTACGAGTGCAGTTGCGGGACATGCCATTCTAAAGGGAGGATATAAACATGGCATAAGACCGGAGAATTTAGTGGTTGATGAGTATAGGAGGGATAATCCTAATGAATAGTATAGTTATATTAAATACACTGGTTATAATTGCAATTATAGTTTCTGCAATTTTGACTGTAAAATTTGATAACCTTTTATCATCAATAATAGCTTTAGCAGTTACAGGATCCTTTGTAGCATTAGAGTTTATATTGCTACATGCACCCGACGTTGCAATAGCAGAAGCTGCTGTTGGAGCGGTCTTATCACCTGTGATATTTATTATAACCCTCAAAAAAGTAAAGGAGGGCAAGGAAAGATGAAAAGATTTGCTATAGCTTTTTCGTTGGTGGTTTTCTTGTTAATGGGATGTTATGCAATGTATTATTCATCTACATTAGATAGAACTTATAGTGGAACAAAACTTTCTGAGGTTTTAAAGAATGAACAAAATTACGATATGAATAAACCAGATGGAGTTGCTAATATTATCGTGAGAGAAAACTTAAAAAGAACAAAGTCTGTAAATGCGGTTACTGCTGTTGTATTTGACTATAGAGGATATGACACACTTGGAGAATCCTTTATTCTTCTTACAGCAATTGCCGGTTCAGTAGTTATTTTAAAGAGCCATAAGAAGGGAAGTGACCATGATGAAGGGCAAGAATAGACAAGTAAAGGATGTTATAGTAAAAACTGCTGCTGACTTTTTTACACCGATAGCCTTGGTCCTTGGATTTTATATAATATTACATGGACATCTAAGCCCAGGGGGAGGTTTCCAAGGTGGAGTTTTAGTTGCTTCTGCGGTGGTGTTAATCTATTTAGGCTATGGATATAATGAGGTTTCGAAGAAATTTAATATGGAAATCATAAAGAAAAATGAAGCTCTTGGTGCTATATTATTTACAGTATTTGGTCTTGCCGGTATTATATATGGCTCGGTTTTCTTTGCAAATGTATTTACAAATATAGGTGATGTTGGAGACTTAATTAGTGCAGGAACAATTATGTTTATGAACAATTCAGTAGGATACAAGGTTTTAACTGGGGTTGGATTCTTGATCCTACTAATGATAGGGCTTTTAGCTCCAGATAATGATAACTAAAAGGGGTGGATAGATTTGATATTAGTGAACTATATCGCCTGCATTATATTAATAGTATTAGGTTTTTATGTAATTCTAACAAAAAAGAATATTTTAAAGATTATCATCGGTATGGGGCTTATTGATTATGGAATAAATTTATTAATAATAAGCATAGGATTCAATCCTGGGGGAACAGCACCAATATTTACTTTTACTGAACTTAAACCCGAATCCTTCTTTGTTGACCCTGTTCCACAAGCACTTACTCTTACTTCAATAGTTATAGGTGCCTGTGTTACGGCGATGGCTTTATCCTTAGTTATAAAAATAAAGGAAAAGTATGGAACCCTTGATGCAGATAAGGTAAGGAGGTTGAATGGCTAATGCAACATTTTCCTATTTTATCAATTGTTACGTTATTTTTGGGAGCCTTCCTTACGGTAATTTTTGGAAGCAAAAATGAAACTGTAAGAAAGTTTATAGCTTTAGTTGCTTCATCTATATCGTTAATTTTGGTTTTAATGCTTATAAAGCCAGTTATGATAAAGAACAATGTTATTCAATATTGGTTAGGTAATTGGAGACCCATTCATGATTGGGCTATAGGTATAGGCCTTGAGGTTGATGCACTAGGATTATTCTTCGGGATTATAGCTGTTTTAACAATCTTTTTATCAATTATATTTTCATTCAAATACACAAAAAAGGATTCTGAAACAGACAAGTATTATGTTTTATTCTTAATGCTTTCTGGTGCTGTATTAGGTCTTGTATTTACTGGTGACCTTTTCAATATGTTTGTAATGATAGAAATTATGACCTTTGCAGCAGTTGGCTTAACTGCCTTTAGAAATTATCAAGAAGGAGCATTAGAAGCAGCTTTTAAATATCTTGTTTTGGGTTCTATCGGATCATCAATGGTTTTGGCAGGGACAATTACTATTTACTCACAAGTTCATACGCTGAATATGGCTCAAATTTCTGCTTTATTGTTTAACAATCTTACTCCATCGGCACTTTTCGCCTTTGCATTACTTTTAGCAGGATTTTCATTAAAGGCATTTGTGGTTCCTTTCCATCCTGCTGCACCAGATGCGTATATGTCAGCACCTTCGTCAGTGTCAATGGCCTTTTCGGGTATGGTTAATAAGGCGGGGGTATATGCTATTATTAGATTAGTTTATGTTCTTTTTCATGCAATGGACTTTAAGTCAGTTCAAATTTTATTAATAATCATTGGGACGATTACAATGTTTATTGGTGTTACAATGGCGCTTGCACAAAATGATTTCAAACGTTTACTTGCTTTTCATAGTATTTCTCAGATAGGTTATGTTATAACAGCTGTTGGGGTTTCAACAGCATTGGGATTAACAGCAGGTTTATATCATGCTCTTAACCATACTTTATTTAAAGGTTTGTTGTTCTTAACTGCTGGTGCAATATTTTATGCAACTGGAACAACTGATTTAAATAAACTTGGCGGCTTAGCAAGAAAAATGCCACAGACAGCAGCAATATTTTTAATTGGTGCCTTCTCAATCAGTGGTTTACCACCATTCAACGGATTTGTTTCCAAATGGCTTGTTTACCAAGCTACATTCCAGGCTAATCTTGCACCAGTTACTATAATAGCACTTTTAGTAAGTGTAATGACTTTAGCTTCATTTATAAAGGTTGCACAGTCAATATTCTTTGGACAAATGCCAAAGGAATTTGAAAACGTTAAAGAGGTTCCATTATCAATGAGAATTCCAATGTGGATTATGGCTATCCTTTGTGTAATAACAGGGGTTTTACCAAATATAGTGACAAAATATTTAGTATCGCCGGCAGTTACTGCGGCTCTAAATATAGGCAAATATATTGATCTTATGATGGGGAATGGATATTCAGAAAAAATATTAGGTAAACCAATTGAAATTCCTGCTGTTGATTTTACTCTTGCAGGTTATTGGGATCCTATTGCATGGCTTGTTCTGTTTGCCTTGCTATTGATAGCAGTAACCATAGTTGCAGTAGCAGGAGGATTTAATGCAGTTTCTCTTCCTACAGAAGTTGATGATCCAAAATATGATGTATTCTTTAGTGGGGAAGCAAGTGAGCATTCTCACGTTAAGGGAAATGACCTTTTCTGGGGATTAAAACATGATTTAAGACACTATTTTGGGTTTATGCATGATGCACATAGTGGGATAATTAATGACTATGCATTGTGGGCTATCTTTACAACAACAATATTTATAGTATATATTTTCTTACTTGTTCCATAAGGAGGGACTGGATTTGGTAGTTTTAAAGTATTTGTTTAATGTTTTAGTTTTTCCAGGTTTATTGTTCTCAGCATTGGTTGGTTTACTTTTATCAGGTTTAGATAGAAAAGTTGTTGCTAGAATGCAAAAGAGAATTGGACCACCAATAATTCAGCCAATTTATGATTTTTTTAAGCTTTTAGGTAAAGAAACAATTGTCCCAAGAGCAGCATCAAGAAGAACATTTTTATACGCACCAGTTATTGGACTTTTGGCGTTAGTAACTGTGACACTCTTTATCCCTATTTATAAATATACTGCAATTTCAACAGTTGCAGATATAATAGTTATTTTATATCTTTTAACAATCCCTGCAGTTGCCTTAATTATGGGTGGAGCAGCATCGGGTTCACCATATGCCGGCGTTGGAATTTCCAGGGAAATGGTAGCTATTATATCTTATGAACTCCCTTTAGTGATAGTTCTTCTAACTATTGGTAAACATGTAGGAATGGCTTTAAATAAGGGAGTAATAACATTTTCGCTTTCTCAAATAGTAAGTTATCAAGCAGAATTTGGACCGATGATTACTAATTGGAGGTTAATTCCAGCTGCATTGGCGTTACTTTTAATAATTCCAATTAAGGTTGGTAGCCTTCCTTTTGATATTGCAGAGGCGGAAATTGAAATTTGTGAAGGACCACTTGTAGAATATAGTGGTGCACCGCTTGCAATATTTAAGTTAAATCATGCAATAAAAATGTTCATAATGACTTCATTATTTGTAACATTGTTTTTAAGCGGTAAAGGAACAGGAATACTAATATTAGATATAGTATTGCAAGTTCTATTAAGTGCAGTAATAGTTGTTATTTCTATATCCACATTAAAAGCGATTACAGCAAGGCTTAAGGTAGAACAGGTTTTGAAATTCTTCTGGACTTATCCAACGGCATTAGCTTTAATTAGTTTGATACTTGTTTGGATTGGTCGTTAATAGGAGGTGTTACTTTTGTTTAAAAAGTTAATCGAAAAAAGCTTTGAAAAATCGCCTTGGTTATTTCACTTAAATACAGGATCATGTAACGGCTGTGATATAGAAATAGTTTCGGTTATAACTCCAAGGTATGATGCTGAAAGAATGGGCTTTAAGTTAACTGGTTCACCAAGACATGCAGATATAATTTTAGTTACAGGACCTATAACTTCGCAGTCAAGAGATAGGTTAATAAGAACTTTAGCCCAGGTTCCAGATCCAAAAGTTGTTGTATCAATTGGGTCTTGCCCGAGGTCTACAAATGTATTTAATGGTAGTTACTCTGTAGAAGGCCCACTAGATAAATATGTTCCAATTGATGTTTCTATAGCAGGTTGTCCTCCAAAACCAGAAGCCATAATCGATGGGCTTGCTAAAGCTATAGAGATACTCAGAGAAAAAAGGAGGGCAATGAAATGAAGTTCCCTTATTTAAAAGAAGCGATAAAATCTGTCTTTAAAAAACCAAGCACAGAAATATATCCAATAGTAAATAAAGAGGCACCGGAAGGATATAGAGGTAAAATAAATTATTATCCTGAAAAGTGTGTAAATTGTGGAATGTGTATAAGGGTTTGTGCTCCTGGTTGTATTACTAGAACTATTGAAAAGACCGAAGAGGGAGATAAAATCACCTTTAATTTTTATCAAGGTCAATGCACCTTCTGTTCTCTTTGTGCTGACTTTTGCCCAAGAGGAGCAATAGAACTTACTAAAAATTATCATCTTGCTGTTACGGATGAAAAGGATTTGTTGGTTTCAGGAACATTTATAAAAAAGCTTCCACCAAAGCCTCCTGTTCAACCACAACAACAAGTTCAAAATCAACAAAATCAAGGGGCAGCTAAAACTGAATAAGTTTAAAAAAGCCTTAAGGTTTAGCCTTAGGGCTTTTTTACTTATAGGAAGGAATTTAAACTTTGGTGAAGAATATATTTATAAAAGAATTTATTAAAAAAGTAGTGTTAAACGTTGAAAAACCTTTAAAGAAAGAGTTTGCAATATGGATATTTACTATATAAATTATAGCAATTTTGGGGGTGGGTTATGGGTTACCCAATGCTTGAAATAAACAGTAGTAAAATAAAAGAAAACACCAAACTTATTGTTGATGAATGCCACAAAAGAGGGATACAAGTTGCTGGGGTAACAAAGGTTTTTGCGGGATACGAAAGGATAGTTAGGGCAATAGTAGATGGGGGAATAGACATAATAGCAGACTCAAGAATTGAAAATTTAAAGAAATTTAAAAAATACGATCTCCCTAAAATGTTAATAAGAATTCCTATGAAAAGTCAGGCAAGAGAAATAATAAACTATTCAGATATAGCATTGGTTTCGGAATTTGATACTATTAAAGAATTACAAAAATATGCTAAAAAAGAAAACAAAAAATACAAGATAATATTAATGGTAGATGTCGGCGATTTACGGGAAGGAATATTTTATAAGGAAAAACAGGAGATATATGAAACAGTAAAAAAAATTTTAGAACTTAGCAACATTGAACTCCATGGAATTGGGACTAATTTATGCTGCTATGGTGGGGTGATTCCTACCAAAGATAATCTAACTGAGCTTGTAGGTGTCAAAAAAGATTTAGAAAATTACTTTAATATTAGAATCCCTATAATTTCGGGAGGCAACTCAGAGAATATTCAAATTATGAGGATGAATGAAATGCCAATGGAAATAAACCAATTAAGAATTGGTGTAGCATTGGCAATGGGGATAGGCTTATATGACAAGCCGATAGAGGGACTAAATACAGATACAATAAAGCTTTATGCAGAAATAGTAGAAATAAAGGTAAAGCCATCAGTTCCTATTGGAACAATTGGGATAGATGCTTTTGGAGCTAAGCCGCAATTTGAGGATAGAGGATTTAGAAAAAGAGCAATTTGTGCGTTAGGAAGGCAGGATGTTTATCCTGAGTTTTTGCAACCTATTGATGAAAAAATTAAGGTATTAGGAAGTAGTAGCGATCATCTGATAATTGATATAACTGACTCTGATAAAGAACTTAGGATAGGTGATGTAATTGAGTTTCGTGTTTTATATGGTGGTCTTCTTTCAGCTATGACATCTAAGTATGTAAAAAAGAAAGTTTTATAGTGACAAAGTTTGCTTAAATAAGTATTACTATTGTAAAACCAAAAGAAGTATGTTATTATGATAAGGCAAATAAAATACTAATCGGCTATTTATAGATGCATTACATATTTAAGGAGGGTAAATATGATTACAAAGGAATATGTAGCCTCAATCATCGACCATACAATTCTAAAGGCAGAGACTACACCAGACGATATAAAAAAGATATGCAATGAGGCAAAGGAGAATTCATTTGCATCTGTTTGTGTTAATCCTTGTTATGTTAAATTAGTTGCAGATGAATTAAAGGGATCAAATGTTAAAGTTTGCACTGTCATAGGCTTCCCATTGGGGGCAACAACTAAAGAAGTGAAAGCCTATGAAACAGAGAAGGCAATCGAAGATGGTGCTAATGAGGTTGACATGGTTATAAACATAGGTATGCTAAAGGCAGGAAATTATGATTATGTAAAGGAAGATATAAAAGCAGTTGTAGATGCAGCTAAAGGTAAGGCGTTAGTTAAGGTCATTATAGAAACATGTCTTTTAACTGATGACGAAAAGATTATGGCGTGCAAATTAGCAAAGGAAGCTGGTGCGGATTTTGTTAAAACTTCAACAGGTTTTAGCAAATGGGGAGCAAAAGCAGAGGATGTTAAGCTAATGAGGGATACAGTAGGACCAGAAATGGGAGTTAAAGCATCCGGTGGAGTTCATAGTTTTGAAGATGCTGTTAAAATGATTGAAGCGGGGGCAAATAGAATAGGAGCAAGTTCATCTTTGAAAATAATTGGCAAGTCAAAAGATGAGCAATCCTATTAATTTTAATATCCTAAAGGATTATATTTTAATCCTTTAGGATATTTTTGCTTTATTGGTGAATATTTATATAATAAGGCTATAAGGGGGGATTTAATGGCTAAGTATAAAAAGTTAAAATATGAAGACTTAGTTGTAAAGTTGGATTTTGTGCCAGATTTTAAAACAACAGAGGAAATTGCAAATTATTATGATTTAATAGGGCAGGAGAGGGCTGTTCAAGCGTTTGAGATGGGATTAAAACTTGACAAACCTTATTACAATATTTATGTATGTGGAACAAATGGGAGTGGGAGAAAAAAATTTGTTTTGGATAAGTTAAAACAAATTGCAAAGATGCAAAAAACACCGGACGATTGGTGTTATGTTTATAATTTTAATGATGCACTAAGCCCTTTAGCAATTAATTTAAAGGGTGGAACAGCAGAAGAATTTAAAAGCGATATTGAAACGATGATAGAATCTTTATTTGAAGAAGTTCCGAAGATGTTCTCAGATGAAGAGTATGAAAAACAAAGAGAAGATATAATTGATTATTATCAAAAAGAAACAATTAATATATTAGATAGACTATATGATGAGGCTAAAAGTAAGAATTTTACAGTGAAGTCTACAAAAGAAGGATTTGTTTTTATTCCTCTAATTGATAATGAAGAGATGAGCGAGATCCAGTATAATGAACTTGAGCAGTCTGAAAAGAATAAAATAGCAGAAGATGTTAAAACTTTAAAACTTTTAGCATTAGAAGTTTTAAGAAAGACCAAAATATTAAGAAAGGAAATGGCTGAAAGGCTACGCAAACTTGATGAAGAGAAATCCTTTGAGCTTATAAATGGGAAAATAAATAAGTTTATTAATAAGTATAGTTATAACGATAAAATAGTTCAATATTTAAAGGATTTACAGAATGATTTAATAAATAATATAGATGCATTTATGCAGGATGATGAAAACACTCTTGAGGATGATTACTTTAAAAAATATTATGTTAATATAATAACTTGTAATAAGGAAGAAGGAGCACCGGTTATCTATGAAGAGGATCCTGAATTTAATAATCTTATTGGAACAATCGAATATGAAAATTACAAGGGTGCTTTAGTTTCAGATTTTACGATGATTAAGCCTGGAAGTTTACACAGAGCAAATGGAGGCTACCTTGTAATAGATGCACTTCAACTATTAAGCACATATCAAGGATGGAAGGCGTTAAAGAATGCATTGAAAAATGGTTGCATTTCAATAGAGAATCTAAGAAATCAATTAGAAATAATCCCTATTGTATCTTTAAAACCAGAAAAAATACCATTAAAAATAAAAGTTGTTTTAATCGGAAGTGAATTTTTATATAGTTTGCTTTATGAGTATGATGAAGAGTTTAGGGAACTATTTAGTATTAAAGCAGAATTTGATAGTGTAATAAAAAATACTCCAGATAACGTAAACGAATTCTTAGGTTTTATAAGTTACTATTGTTCCCAGAACAATATTCCACATGTTACTTATAAAGGATTTTTAGAATTATATAAATATGCTTTAAGATTAGCAGAAAGCAAGAAATATTTTACTGCAAGAATAAGAGAAATTGCAAATATTATTGACCAATCGGCGTTAATATGTAAAGAAAGGAAAGGAAAACACATTACTGATAAAGATATTAAAGAGGCTATAGAAAAATTATATAAAAGGCATAGTCTTTATAAAGAAAGAATTTTGGAAATGTATAAAGAAGGCAAATATATTATACAATTAAACGGATATAAGATAGGAGAAATAAATGCTCTATCGGTGATTGAACTTGAAGACTTTGCCTTCGGAAAACAAAATAGAATAACTGTTACTACTTATAGAGGTAAGGGAGGAGTAATAAATATAGAAAGAGAAGTAAAAATGTCTGGTTTTATACATGATAAAGGAGTCTTAATTTTAACGGGTTATTTAGGCCAAATGTTTGGACAAAAATATCCTCTTTCCTTTAATGCCAGCATTTGCTTTGAACAATTGTATGGGGGAATAGAAGGGGATAGTGCTTCGGCAGCAGAACTTATTGCGCTAATTTCAAGTTTAGGAGATATACCGATAAAACAAAGCATAGCAATAACAGGATCTGTCAATCAAAGGGGAGAGATACAACCAGTTGGAGGAATAAATGAAAAAATAGAAGGTTTTTATGATATATGTAAATTATATGGACTTGATGGAACTCATGGGGTTATTATTCCTGCAAGCAATGTTGGAGATTTAGTATTAAAGGAGGAGATAATAGAAGCTGTTAGAAAGGGAATATTTAATATATATTCAGTTAGTAATATAGAGGAATGTTTTGAAATACTTTGCGACGAAAAAATGGTAAAGGACAAAAAAATTATGGATGTTATAAGAGAGAGGGTAGAAAATAAATTGAAAAGTTACAATGAAGGCTGCCCTAATTAGGCAGCCTTATGATTAAACGTTAAATCTAAATACTACTATATCTCCATCCTGCATAACGTATTCTTTTCCCTCTAGACGGATAAGTCCTTTTTCTCTTGCTGCAATTTCAGAGCCACATTTTATAAGATCATCATAAGCAACAACTTCCGCACGTATAAATCCCTTTTCCATATCGGAATGTATTTTTCCTGCTGCCTGAGGGGCCTTAGTTCCTTCTTTAATAGTCCAAGCTCTAACTTCCTTGGGACCAGCTGTTAAAAAGCTTATAAGGCCTAACAATTTATAACTAGCTTTTATTAGCTTATTTAATCCTGGCTCCTCAAGACCGTAGCTTGCTAAAAATTCCATCTTTTCTTCGCCTTCAAGCGTAGATATTTCTTCTTCTAATTTTGCACAAATAACTACAACTTCAGAGCCTTCATTCTTAGCATACTCTTTAACTTTTTGAACGTATTGATTTTCTACATTACCCGAGATAAGATCATCTTCAGAAATATTGCAGGCATACAATACAGGTTTTGAAGTCAATAAGAAGTATTGCTTTAACATTTCCTGCTCATCATCAGACATTTCTAATGTTCTTGCTGGTTTTCCTGATTCTAGATGAGTATATAATTTTTCCATAAATTGGAGTTCATCTTGAGCTTTTTTATCTCCTGATCTTGCTGACTTTTTTGTTTTATCCATTCGTCTTTCTAGAACTTCCATATCAGAAAATACAAGTTCGAGATTAATGGTTTCAATATCCCTTATTGGATCAATAGATCCCTCCACATGGACTATGTTTGAGTCTTCAAAGCATCTTACAACGTGGACTATTGCAGCTACTTCGCGAATGTGAGATAGAAACTTATTTCCAAGCCCTTCTCCTTTACTTGCTCCCTTTACAAGGCCTGCTATATCATAAAATTCTATTACTGCAGGAGTAACCTTTTCAGGGTTATACATCTCAGCCAACTTTTCAAGTCTTTCATCTGGAACAGCTACTACGCCAACATTGGGCTCTATTGTGCAGAAAGGGTAATTGGCACACTCAGCACCAGCTTGAGTTATAGCATTAAATAATGTGCTTTTACCCACGTTTGGCAATCCAACAATACCAAGTTTCATGATTTTTCTTCCTTTCTTTATGTTTTGTTAACGACATTGTAATTATATAATATACAAAATCATTATTCAAGTAAGTATGATTATGTAGAAATTAATAAATTCTATATAATTATTTATTTGTCATTTAGTATCACTTGATGTATTATTTTTAACAAATAAATAATAATAATGGATATGTTGACAAAAAATAGTATTTATAATAATATATAATCATCACCACTTTCCACCACAAAAAAAATCGGTGGTGATTAAAATGATTGGAAATAAAATTGAAGAGTTAAGAGATAATTGTATGAAAAGATTAATTCAAATTGTGATTATGAAACTATAGTTAAATTAAGTCAAGAATTAGACAGGCTAATTAATAGCTATTATATAGATTTTTACATTATGAAAGGTAAGGAAAATAAAAATATTATCGAGCATTAAGAGGTGCCAAAGGCACCTCTTAATTTTTTTGTAAAATATATATTTTAAATTTTTTTTAAAATATAGCAGGAAAACGAAAAATGGTATAGAATTATAAATGTAGTGGTGGAAAGTGGAGTAAAGTGGTTAACGGGGGATAGTTATGTTTATCGGAGAGTATCAACATGCCCTAGATTCAAAAAACAGAATAATTATTCCAGCAAAGTTTAGAGAAAAGCTAGGTTCAAAATTCGTTATGACAAAGGGACTAGATGGATGTTTATACGCATATCCTATGGATGAATGGGCTAAATTAGAAGAAAAATTAAAAGCCCTTCCGTTAACCAATAAGGATGCTAGGGCTTTTGTAAGATTTATATTTTCTGGTGCGGCAGAAATTGAAATCGATAAGCAGGGTAGAGCTTTAATTCCGCAAAATTTAATTGAATATGCAGGCATTATAAAGGAGATAGTAACAATAGGAGTATTAAGTAGAATTGAAATTTGGAGTAAGGAAAAGTGGAATGAATACAATGACCAAAATATCGATTATAATGAAATTGCTGAAAAAATGTCGGAGCTTGGAATTTAAAAGAAAAGGTGAAGTGTATGGAGTTTAAGCATTATTCTGTTATGTTAAATGAATGTATAGAAGGTTTAAACATAAAAAGCGATGGGATTTACGTAGATGGAACCCTAGGAGGAGCAGGACATTCTAGTGAAATATTAAAAAGATTATCAAATGGAAAGCTAATCGGTATCGACCAAGATATCGAGGCTTTAGAATACTCAAAAAGAAAACTGTCTAATTATAACAATGTGATTTTTGTTCATGATAACTTTTCAAATATAAAGTCAATATTAAATGAATTAGAAATAGATAAAGTAGATGGTGTTTTGTTAGATCTTGGAGTTTCTTCCTATCAACTTGATAATCCAGAAAGAGGATTTAGCTACATGCATAATGCTAGATTGGATATGAGGATGAATAAAGATAATTCAATAACGGCATGGGATGTTGTCAATAAATATTCTAAGGAAGAATTGACAAGGATTATTAAAGAATATGGAGAGGAAAACTTTGCATCAAAAATAGCAGATCTTATAGTTAAACGAAGAAAAGTAAAGCCAATAGATACGACCTTTGAGTTGGTCGATATAATTAAAGATGCAATTCCAGCAAGGGCAAGAAGAGAAGGTGGACATCCAGCAAAAAGGACTTTTCAAGCTATAAGAATAGAGGTGAATCAAGAATTACAAATACTAGAAAAGGCAATATATGATTGTATAGATGTCTTAAAATCAGGAGGGAGGATATGCATAATAACATTTCATTCACTTGAAGATAGAATTGTTAAAAATGTCTTTAAAGAGCGTGAAAACCCTTGTAGTTGTTCTAAAGATTTACCCTTTTGTGTTTGTGGAAAAAAACCAGAATTAAAAGTTATAACTAAAAAACCGGTTCTTCCATCGGAGAAAGAGCTTTTGGAAAATTCCCGTTCTAAAAGTGCAAAGCTTAGAATAGCAGAAAAATTATAAGTTCTAAATGAATTGAGGGGTGAATAAATTGATAATGGCAAGCAATAAAGCTTATATGAGGGGTTCTGTTGCATATAAATTAGAAGAAAAAAAGACTATAGAAGCACAGCAAGAAAGATCTAAGAAAGTTGAAAAGAAGTCTAAAAAGAACTTTGCCAAATTCGTAATAACTGTTGTTTTCATTTCTTTTATTTCCTTTGCATTATTAGTAAGATTTTTTTATATTTTAAAATTAAATGCTGAGATTAGAAGCATAAAAAAGGAAATTAAATTAATGCAAGATGAAAATGACAATTTGAGAGTTGAAATTGCAAAACTTAATAATATAAAAGATATAGATAGAATTGCTGTTCAAAAATATGGCATGATAGTTCCTCATCCAAGCGATGTTCACTATTTAGAGGTTACACCTTTAAATATAGCAGATAAAGAAGATGAAAAAACAAATAATAAAATGGCGTTTATTTATAGATTATTGGGATTAATTAATTAGGGGGTATCTATTTGACAGGGCCAAAGACTACAATTATCAATAAAAAAAGAGCAGCATGGTTATTAGTAATTATATTCTTATTACAGCTGGGTATTGTAACAAGATATGCCTACATTCAGATAATCTGGTCTCCTAAGCTTCAGAAGTGGGCAGTTGAACAATGGACACATGATATAAAGATTGACGCAAAAAGAGGCAAGATACTTGATAGAAATGGAAACCCTTTGGCTGTGAGCGGCAATGTTGAAAGGGTTGACGCTTTTATGAAGGATATATTTGATGCTGAAAAGGAGAAAAAAATAACCCGTGAAGAGATTGCTGAAAAGCTTTCTCCAATATTAGGAATAAGTAAGGAGACTATATTAGCAAAATTTAATAAGAAATTGTCAAATGGACAGCCGATTGGAAGTGTAACGATTGCAAGAAGAATAGAAAAGGAACAGGGAAATAAAATAAGGGAACTGAAATTGCCTGGGATAGTAGTTTCTGAAGATACTAAGAGATACTACCCTAATGGCAATTTTTTAGCTCATGTGCTTGGCAATACTGATATTGATGGAAATGGAAGAGCAGGGCTAGAGTATTATTATAATGATATATTAAAGGGAGTTCCGGGCAGATTTATGGGTGAGACGGATAAATTCTTTAGGGAACTTCCATATAGATTAGCTACTTATGTTCCACCTCAAAACGGTTCAGATATAGTCCTTACAATAGATGAATATATTCAATATTATACTGAAAAGGCCCTTGAAAAGGGGTTGCAGGAATATAAAGCAAAGCAAATATCAGCAATTGTAATGGATCCCAAAACTGGAGAAATTCTTGCCATGGCAAATAAACCCGATTACGATCCTAATAATCCAGTTAAGGGTTCGGTTGAAGAGGCATTGAAGCTTTGGAAAAATAGAACAGTTAATGATAGCTTTGAGCCAGGTTCGGTTTTAAAGATATTAACTGCAGCTGCTGCGATTGAAGAAGGAATTGTTAGTGAGAAGGATAGATTTGTCTGCAACGGTTCTATAAAAGTAGCTAATAGAATTATTCGTTGTTGGAGGACAAGGGGACACGGCATACAAAATTTTACAAATATACTTGAAAACTCTTGTAATGTTGGATTTGTTATTTTAGGCCAAAAACTTGGAAAAGAGAAACTACACAAATATTATTCTCTTTTTAACTTAGGGAAAAAAACAGGTATAGATTATCCAGGGGAAGCTTTAGGCCAGGTAAGGGATGTAAGTAAAGTTGGACCTGTGGAATTAGCGACAGAATCATTTGGACAAGGAATTTCAGTCACTCCAATACAATTTATAACAATATTAGGATCAATAGCAAATGACGGTAAGATGATGCAGCCACATCTTGTAAAAAGGATTGTTAAGACAGATGACGAAGGTAATACAACTGTCGTTAAGGAATTTGAGCCTAAGGTTTTAAAGCAAACAATTTCAAAGGAAACGGCCAATAAACTTCTTCTCATGCTTGAGAGCGTTGTAAAAAATGGGGCAGCAAATAAGGCTTACATTGAAGGATATAGAATAGGAGGAAAAACCGGAACAGCTCAGAAGGTAATAGATGGTAGATATGCACCTGGAAAATATATTTCATCCTTTGCTGCAATTGCTCCGATAGATGATCCAAAGGTTGTTATATTTTTGTCTATCGATGAGCCTGATCCTTCAAATTATTATGCAGGAAGCACAGCTGCACCACTTGCAAGGGAGATACTTGAAGATGTTTTAAGATACATGAATGTTCAGCCTAATATTTCTTCAACGAATATTCCCAAGGAAGTGATGATACCTGAAGTTAGAGGAAAATCCATAGAACTAGCTATTAAAACTTTGAAGGAATTAAAATTAGACTATGAAACTCAAGGAAATGGGACAATTATATATGATATAAGTCCTAAACCTGGTATAATAGTAAAGGAAAATACAAAAATAGCTTTATATCTTGGAACATCAGAAAATAAAAACTTAAGAGTAGCTGTTCCAGATTTTACTGGAAAAACTAAAAAGGAAATAATAGAGATTGCAGAAAAGATTGGATTAAAGGTTGAATTTTTAGGAGATGGAATTGCTGCCTCACAAGATATTTCACCAAATACTGAAGTTAATAAAGGAACTATAGTTAAAATAATATTAGAGGTTCCAGAAGATTAATAGGAAGTCAATGCCTTATGGCATGACTTCGTTTTTAATTTGATAAAGGGAGGTAAGAATATGAGATTAAGTGAATTAATATCGGGAATAGATAGTTGTATTTTTGTGGGAAATGATGTTGACATAAAACATATTACTTATAATAGTAAGGATGTCACTGAGGGATCTTTGTTCATTTGCATAGAAGGTTTTAAAGTTGATGGACATCATTTTGCACAGGAGGCTGTGGATAGGGGAGCTAAAGCCCTTATTATAAGTAAAGATATAAATATCTTTGGCGATGTAACCTTAGTAAAGGTTAAAGATACGAGAAAAGCCATGGCCATTATATCATCAAATTTTTATAAAAAACCTGCTGAAAAAATAAAAATTGTAGGTATTACTGGAACAAATGGAAAAACCACATCAACTTTCATGATGAAAAGTATACTAGAGTCTTACGGCCAAAAAATAGGATTAATAGGAACTATTTATAATATAATTGGAGATAAAATAATAGAAGCTAAGAGAACGACTCCAGAATCATTAGATTTGCAATGTTTATTTAAAGAAATGGTTGATAATAATTGCGCTTATTGTGTTATGGAGGTTTCATCACATTCTTTGGAACTAGAAAGGGTATATGGAGTGGACTTTGAGGCAGGAATCTTTACAAATCTAACTCAAGATCATTTAGATTTTCATAAAACAATGGAAAATTATTTTAAAGCCAAACTAAAACTTTTTGAAAGGGCAAAAAATGCTATAATAAATATAGATGATGATTATGGAAAAGAAGCTTTAAGATATGTAAAAGGGAACATATTAAAATATGGTATTGATAGTGTTGCTGATGTTTATGCTAAAGATATAACAATGTCAGATGAAGGGACAAAATTTAAGTTATGCTATGAATCAAATGAAATTGAAGTTAATCTGCATTTGCCAGGGAAATATAATGTTTATAATGCATTAGGTTGTGCAGCTGCAGCATTGTCTTTAGGAATTGATATAAATACTATCAAAAAAGGTCTCGAAGCTTTAAAATCAGTTCCAGGTAGAAGTGAAAGAATTAAGGCAAAACAGGGATTTACTGTTATAATTGACTATGCACATACTCCGGATGGCATTGAAAATATTTTAAAGGCAACAAGGGAATATACAAAAGGAAGGCTAATTATTTTATTTGGAGCTGGTGGAGATAGAGATAAAACTAAAAGACCTTTGATGGGAAAAGCTGCGGGAACTTTTGCTGATTATTGTATTATTACTTCAGATAATCCTCGAAATGAAGAGCCAGAGCAAATAATACAAGATATAATTCCAGGTGTTGAAAAAACAGGGTGTCCTTATAAGATCATAGTTGATAGAAAAGAAGCAATTAAGTATGCTTTGATGAATGCAAAGAAGGATGATGTCATTGTTATAGCTGGAAAAGGTCATGAAACATATCAAATATTAAAGGATAAAACGGTTCACTTTGATGAAAAGGAGATAGTTAATGAATTATTACAGGAAATTTAACGAAAGATCTTAAAGGAAGAGGGGAAAAGAATGCAGATAACAATATTGGCTACGATAATTTCCTTTATAATTTCGCTTCTATTAGGTCCTGTTATAATACCTGCCCTAAGAAAATTCAAATTTGGACAAAGTATTAGGGAGGAGGGCCCCAAAAGCCATCTTAAAAAAGCGGGAACTCCTACAATGGGGGGAATAATTTTTATTCTAAGCCTAATTCTAACTGTTTTAGCTATAACAAATAAATTTTCCGGCGCTTTGTTTATTGCTCTTTTAACGACCGTCGGATATGGATTTATTGGATTGCTTGATGACAGCATTAAGATTATAAGAAAAAGAAATTTGGGACTTAGGGCATATCAAAAATTATTAGGACAAATTTTATTAGCTTTGATTTTATCTTATTATGCTTTTACAAATCCACAGATAGGAAGTAAAGTTCATATTCCATTTACAAATCTCTTTATTGATTTGGGATATTGGTATATTCCTTTTATGGTTTTTGTTATAGTTGGGACAACAAATGCAGTTAATTTAACTGATGGTTTGGATGGACTAGCCGCATCGGTAACCTTGATTGTAAGCGTATTTTTTTCAGTAATAACTTATGGATTAGGCCAAAAGGATTTATCTGTATTTTGTGGTGCATTGGCAGGGAGCCTACTTGGTTTTCTAAAGTTTAATGCATACCCTGCAGAAGTATTTATGGGAGATACAGGATCCTTAGCATTGGGTGGTGCAATATCTGCCCTTGCTGTTTTGCTCAGAATGCCCTTTATAATAGTAATAGTTGGTGGAATCTATGTTATTGAAACGTTATCTGTAATTCTTCAAGTTATTTCATTTAAATTGACTGGCAAAAGAATATTTAAAATGGCTCCTTTACATCATCACTTTGAACAAAAAGGCGAGCATGAAACAAAGATAGTGGCATGGTTTGTGATTTTTACTGCTATTTTATGTTTAATAGGTTTTTTAGCAATTAGTATTTAGGAGGTTTATATGAATAAAAAACAGCCCTTTGACTATGTTTTGTTTGGTGTTATACTGATTTTGCTTGCTATAGGTATAAATATGGTATTTAGTGCCAGCATGTATATCGATAAGGAACTATATAATGATGGATTTTATCATTTGAGGAAACAGGCTATATGGGCATCCTTAGGAATTGGTGCTATGTATTTTACATCTAAAATTGATTATAAAATATACAAAAACCGTAAATTAATAGCATTAGGCATGCTTATAACAATATTTTTGTTAGTTGTGGTTTTGCTTTTACCTCCTATAAAAGGTGCAAGGAGATGGATTGGGTTTGGAAACCTTGGAATTCAGCCATCAGAACTTGCTAAAATAATTTTAGTTATTTATTTGTCGGATAATCTTTCAAGAAAGGGAGAGAAGGTTAAGACATTTTTACAAGGTGTATTGCCAGTTCTTATAGTGTCTGGAATTTTTGCTGGACTTATAATTGCTGAGCCCAATATGAGCACATCTGTAATTGTTATGGCAACTGCATTTTCTATGCTGTTTGTTGCCGGTGCAAAAGTTAGTCAATTAAGTGTAATCTTAATTTTAGGGGCAGTGGTGGCCTTTTTTGCAATGAAAAGTGCAGATTATAGATGGAGAAGATTCACAGCTTTCCTTAATCCTTGGGCTGATCCCCTTGGCGATGGTTATCAAGCTATACAATCTTTATATGCATTAGGAGCAGGTGGATTTTTCGGCGTGGGTTTTGGACAGTCAAGACAAAAAAATTATTATATACCTGAAGCTCAAAACGATTTTATTTTTGCAATTATTGGTGAAGAGTTTGGATTCATTGGAGTATTTTTTATTATTTTGTTATTTACAATTTTAATATGGAGAGGGATTAGAATTGCAATAAATTGTAAAGATAGATTTGGAATGCTTTTGGCAGCAGGAATAACGAGTTTAATAGCAATTCAATCAAGTATAAATTTACTAGTTGTATCATCTTCAATGCCTGTAACCGGCGTAACATTGCCACTTATTAGTTATGGAGGCTCTTCTTTATTGTTTACGTTGATATCTCTAGGTATTCTTCTAAATATTTCGAGGGATTTGTAGAATGGAGTGATTAAGGTGCGAGTTCTAATTTCAGGTGGCGGAACGGGTGGCCATATTTACCCTGGTGTTGCAATAGCAAAAAAGATATTACAAAAATATCCAGATGCAAAGGTCTTATTTGTTGGAACAGAAAATGGGCTAGAAAAAAAATTAATTCCACATGAGGGATTTGAAATTCAATTTATAACGGTTGAGGGATTGAATAAAAGGCTTTCTAAAAAAACTTTATCTTCGATAAAAAAGGTATTTAAAGGATTTTTTGATGCTAATAAGATAATAAATATATTTAAACCTGATATCGTTATAGGAACTGGGGGATATGTTTGCGGTCCTGTTGTTTTAGCTGCTAGCTTAAAAGGAATCCCTACAATTATCCATGAGCAAAATGCTATCCCCGGACTTACAAATAAAATATTGTCTTATTTTGTATCAAAGATCGCTATTACTTTTTCTGAATCAGAAAGATTTTTCCCTAAAAGTAAAGTTGTTTTAACAGGAAATCCGATTAGAGAAAATATATTAAGGAAAATAGGTGAAAGCAATAAAGAAAAATGGGGAATAAATAAGGATAAACCTACAGTATTAGCTGTTGGAGGCAGTAGAGGTGCGAGTCGTTTAAATGATTTTGTTATAAATATAATTCCAAAATTAATAGAAGAAAAAATACAATTAATATTTATAACTGGAGAAAGAGAATATGAAAGGGTTATAAGAACCTTAAAAGAAAAGGGAATAAACAATTTAGAGGGAATCATTATTATTCCATATGCCTATAATATGGACGATGCTTTGACAGCCTGCGATTTAATCATTAGTAGGGCAGGAGCTACAATTATTTCTGAGATAACTGCCCTTGGAATACCTTCTATACTTATTCCATCGCCAAATGTTGCCAACAATCATCAGGAATATAATGCATTATCCCTTGAGCAGAATGGAGCTGCGATTGTTATTAAGGAGTCGCAGATTTCAGATGATGTTTTTTCACAGCAAGTTATTAGCCTTGCCAAAAATAAAGACTTATTAACTAAAATGTCTTCAAATGCTAAAAAATTTGCAAAAATAGATGCTGCTGATAAAATTTGTGAAATAATTTTAGAACTTGTTAAAAAGGATGATTAAATATGGGAAAAAACAAGAAAAAACTTATAAGATTATCTTTTTTAATTTTCTTTATAGCTGTATTTATTTTTTTATTAATAAAGTCAAGTTTTTTTAATATTAAGTCGATAAATGTTGTAGGGAATTACTTAGTTTCAAAAGAAGAAATAATTGCACTATCAGACGTTCTGGAAAAAAATATATTTTTAATATCCAAAAATAGAATAACAGAAAATATTAAAAATAACCCTTATATTGAAGAAGTAAGAATAAAACGTAAGTTGCCTGCCACATTGGAAATTACTATAGAAGAAAAGAAAATTAAAGGGGTGCTTAAGTTAAATAATTCCTTTGTTAATATAGATAATGAAGGTAGAATGGTCCAAGCACTCGATACATTTCCACATGATAAGGTGTTTATTATTGAAGGGATCAATGTTAAGGAATATATTCCAAACGAATACGTTTCAAAGGATAAAAATGTATTAGAATCATTAAAGGAAGTATTAAAGGTTTGCGAATATACTAAAGAGCTAGGAATTATTTCTGCTGATTTAAGGGACCTTGAAAACATAAAGTTTAAAACCAAAAATAATTTGGTTATTGATGTTGGTGATTGCAGTAATTTAGACTATAAATTAGGGTATGCCAGAACTATAATTAAAAGCAAGCTTGTTAATAATAAAAGTGGTGTAATAGAGATAACCTCAACTGGAATAGCTGTTTTTAAAAAACAATGAAAGGAGATCAAAGATGAACAACCGATCTTCTCAGCTATGGATAGGATTTATTTGTGTTATTTTAGGGTTTATGGTTTCGTATCAGTTAAGATATATAAAAACTCCGAGATATCAGTATACGACAAGGCAGTTTGAAAACCTTGTAAAAGAAACAGAGGACCTAAAAAAACAAAGAGATGAATTATTAATAAAAACACAAGAGCTACAAATGAAAATTGATGAAATTGAAAAATCCGTAGCAAGCTCAAATAAAGTTGCTAGCCAAATGAAGGAGGAGCTTGATCAATTAAGGTTACTATCGGGATTAACAGATGTTGAAGGACCAGGAATTGAAATAACAATAACTCCAGTAAACGATCTTTCAAACAAACAGGCGTCGCAGGTTTATTATAAGGATTTAATTGACATTGTGAATGAACTTAATTCAGCTGGTGCGGAAGCTATATCAATAAATGATGAAAGGTTTGTAGGAAGAACTCAGATAAGACAGGCAGGGCTATCGATAAAGATAAATGACAGCAAATTTGATCCAACTCAACCCTTTGTTATTAAAGCAATAGGGGATCCTGCAATATTAGAAGGAGCTTTTAAAATGCCAGATAGTATAATTGAGATTCTTAAAAAAATTGGTGGATTTGAAATTAAAATTGTAAGATCGGATAAAATAAAAATTTTAAAGTATAATAAAAATCTTGAATATAAATATATTCAAAGGAAGTAGGTGATAAATTGATCCCATTAATTGGATTGATAATTGGTATTATTTTAGGGATGTTTCTAAAGGTAGATATTCCAGCTGCATATTCAACTTATGTTCCTGTAGCTATTCTTGCTGCTTTAGACTCTGTATTTGGAGGCTTTAGGGCATCTTTAGAAGGTAAATTTCAATCAGATATATTTATTTCAGGATTTTTTGGTAATGTAATTATAGCAGCTCTTCTTGCATATTTAGGAGATAGATTAAATGTCCCAATTTATCTTGCTGCAGTATTTGTATTTGGAAGCAGGTTATTTAATAACTTTGCAATTATAAGAAGGCAAATAATTGACATGGCTAAGGAAGGGAAACATGTAAGGAGGAAAAATGATGAGGCTTAATGTTAAAAATATTTTCCTTCTTACATTAGGAGTGTTGTGCGGAATTATTTTAACTTCTTTTATTTTAACGAATCCATTTAAACCTACACTAATTTTAACTTATAAGGAGTTTCAGAGAAAAAACTTAGAACTAAACCAGTTAAAGAATCAAATAAGCATCTTAAATAAAGATATTGAAAATATGCAACAAAAGTTAATAGAATATCAAAATAGCAGTAGAATCACTCAAAATGTATTGATGACAATGAAAAATGAATTAGATGATGTTAGACTGTTTTCAGGTTTTTGTGATGTTGAGGGGCCAGGAGTTAGGATTATTATTGATGATAATAGAAACTACGATATATCTGATGACAATATATTGGATTATATTACACACAATAGTGATATTTTATATGTTATATATGATTTGAAGAATGCTGGTGCTGAAGCTATCTCAGTTAATGGCCAGAGAATAATTTCAACCTCTGAAGTTACTTGTGAGGGCCCAATTATTAAAATAAATAATCAATATATTGTTCCACCCTTTGAAATTTTAGCTATCGGCGATCCGGATGCTCTTTATTTTGCGATGACTATGCCAGATAGCAAAATAAAGGAATTACAATTTCGCCAGTTGTATGTTAGAATAGTAAAAGAAAAAAGTATAAAAATATCAGGTTACAATAGGAAGACTGTTCCAAAATACATTAAAATTTCTAAATAATTTTTATGCTGAATAAAAAGGAAATTAATGATTTGTGTTGAATTTATATAAATAGACATAAAACGAGATTTAAGGAGGTCATTAATGAATGAACAATGTAGTAGTCTCACTTGACATTGGTTCTTCGAAGGTAAGCGTAGTTATTGCAGAAATAAATAAAAAACAATTTAATGTAATAGGTGTTGGAACCTCCGAATGCAAGGGTGTCAAGAAAGGAGTAATAGTTGATATAGATGCAACAGTAGAAGCCATTAAAACTGCTGTTGAGATGGCAGAACAGATGTCGAATATTAAAATAAAATCGGCTTTTGTTAATATTAAAGGAGGTTACACGACATTAATAGATAATAGAGGAGTTATAGCTGTTTCAAGGGAGGATAAGGAAATAACAAATGAAGATGTTGCAAGGGTAATACAAGCAGCTAAAGTTGTTGCTCTTCCACCTGATAAGGAAATTATAGACATAATACCTCAACAATATATAGTAGATGGATATGATGAAATAAGGGATCCAGTTGGTATGGTTGGAGTAAGACTTGAAGTTGATGCAAAATTAGTTGCTGCATCTATGACTAATGTTCAAAACATAATTAGAACAGTTCAAAAAGCAGGTTTAAATGTTGATGGCATTGTATTGGAACCATTAGCAACTTCGACGATAGTCCTAAATGATGATGAAAGAGAACTTGGAGTAGCTTTAGTAGATGTTGGTGCAGAAACAATGGATATTTCAGTTTTTAGAAATAAAACCTTAGTATTTTCCAAACTTATTCCAGTTGGAGGAAATCATATAACTAGCGATATTTCTTTGATATGCAAAATTACCTTTAGCGATGCTGAAAAAATAAAAAGACAATACGGAGCTGCTTCAACAAAATTAGTGAAAAGTGATGATATTATTAAGATAAGTAACGTGGCAGGTAAAGGTGAAAAGGAAATCCAAGTAATAAATGTAGTAGAGATTATGGAAGCCCGCATTCAAGAGATGTTATATTTGATAAAAAGTGAATTAGAGAAAAATAATTTGCTAAATCATCTTGGTGCTGGTATTGTAATTACGGGTGGAGGATTATTTAATATTAAGGGTATTCAAGATTATGCTCAAGACTTTTTTGATATCCCTGTTAGATTTGGATATCCTAATTATATAGGGGTAGCAAATCCTACATATTCAGCTTCTGCAGGAATAGCGATGTATGTATTAAAACAAAAGAAAAACAGCACAATTCATGTTGATTCTAAAAAAATAAATAGAGTATTAGAAGAGAATGAAGAAAGTTCTTCAATTGATGAAACAGAAGAAAACAAAACAAATTGGATTGAAAAGGTAAAGGAATTTTTTGCAGATTTCTTTTAATTAACAAAGGGGGTATTATTGTGCTAGATTTTGAATTCAACGTAGATGCCGGTGCTCAAATAAAAGTTGTAGGAGTAGGTGGTGGTGGAAACAACGCAGTAAATAGGATGATTGAATTTGGATTAAAGGGTGTAGAGTTTATTTCAATTAATACTGATAGACAAGCTCTTAATTATTCTAAAGCAACAACAAAAATTCAGATTGGCGATAAATTAACAAAGGGATTAGGTGCAGGGGCAAATCCTGAAATTGGCCAAAAAGCAGCTGAGGAAAGCATAGAGCAAATAACTCAAGCTCTAAAGGGTGCTGATCTAATTTTCATTACTGCTGGTATGGGTGGTGGAACAGGAACAGGTGCAGCACCTGTAGTTGCTGAGATTGCAAAGGAATTGGGGATATTAACAGTTGGAGTTGTTACAAAGCCATTTATATTCGAAGGAAGACAAAGAATGCTTAACGCTGAAAAAGGAATTATGAAGTTAAAGGAAAAGGTTGACACATTAGTTACGATTCCAAATGATAGATTACTACAGGTTGTTGATAAAAAGACACCAATGACTGAAGCCTTCAAGATAGCAGATGATATTTTAAGACAAGGGGTTCAGGGTATATCGGATTTAATAACTGTTCCTGGTTTAATAAACTTAGACTTTGCTGATGTCAAAACTATAATGCTTAACAAAGGATTAGCTCATATGGGAATCGGTAGAGCTTCTGGAGAAGGAAGGGCAATTGAAGCTGCAAAACAAGCTATATCAAGTCCATTGTTGGAGACAACAATAAATGGAGCAACTGGAGTATTATTAAATATTACTGGGGGCTCTAACTTAACTATGTTTGAAGTAGCAGAAGCTGCTGATCAAGTAAGACAAGCTGCGGATCCTGATGCGAATATAATATTTGGGGCTGTAATAGATGATACTTTAGGAGATGAAATAAGAATAACGGTTATTGCAACTGGATTCGAAGAACACACAAGATTAAGCAACAAAGAAGTGGCAGCAGATAAACAAGAAAATTCACCTTTAAAAATTAAAATGGATATTGATATAAATGATGAAGATCTCGATTTGCCACCCTTTATTAGAAATCAGAAAAGAAGGTAAACAGTGCTAACAATAACGGTATTAACTTATGGTTAATACCGTTATTTATTTTGTAAAAAAAACAAAATAAAGTAAAAAAAGTAATAATTTGACGAGAAATTGTGTATTTATAGTATTATGAAATGACAAAAAGAAAGGACTAAAGGTTTTATAATTATAATAAATAGGTTTGGAGGGTGAATATGGGGGATATTCTATATATCGATATAGTATTTATAGAAAATCTTTTTATGAATTATTTTCTGCTTTATCTCCTTAAACGTCTCGTAAGGTCAAAGGCACCTATCTGGAGATTGTTATTAAGTGCACTTATTGGGGCTTTGTATGTTTTAGTTATTTTAATGCCAAGTATGGAAATTTATCTTAATTTGTCAATGAAAATTCTAGTCTCATTGTTGATGATTGTAATTGCATTTCTTCCTTATACATTCCGGGAAGTAATAAAACTGGTCCTCTTATTCTATTTAGAAACTTTTCTCATAGGTGGAAGTATAATGGCTATCTTTTATTTGACACATGGGGATCTTAATAATATTAATGGAGTCATTTTGTTGAATAGAATGTCACAAATTTATTTGATTATTGGAAGTCTATTGGGAATAGTATTTTCTAAAATAGCCTTTGATTACATCGATTCATATTTTTTTGATAACAATTTTATTGTTGATTTAGAGATATTTTTAGACAAAAAACACCAGAATATTAAGGCACTTATTGATACCGGAAATAATTTAAAGGATCCACTCTCAGGGGATCCTGTAATTGTAGTATATTATAAGGCTTTAAAGGATTTATTGCCTAATGATTTATATCATAATTTAAATCTATCTAAAAGTTATGAAGACTTTGTTAAATGCATTTTAAATTCAAAATACAAAAATAGGATAAGAGTTATACCATATAATGCAATAGGAATCAGTAACGGTTTAATAACAGGAATAAAAATAGATAAGTTAATAGTTAAAAAGGAAGGACACTTAAAGGTTTTAGAGGATGTAATAATGACATTTTATCATCTTCCATTATCTCAAGAGGGAATTTTTGATGCATTAGCTTTTCCAGAAATTATAAGATAGGGGGAAATGTTATGGGCATTATAAATTTTATAATTAATTTATTGATAAAATTTGTTAATTTCATAATGAATAAATTTTTTAGAAGAAGTTTTGTGTATTATATCGGGGGAGCCGATGTTTTACCGCCACCTTTATCGAATGAAGAGGAAAATAAGTTGGTTGAAGAATTAAAAAATGGCAACTACAAAGTTAAAGATGTTTTGATTGAAAGAAACCTTAGATTAGTTGTATATATAGCTAAAAAATTTGAAAATACTGGAGTAAGTATAGAAGATTTGATATCCATAGGAACAATAGGATTAATTAAGGCTGTTAATACCTTTGAGCCTACAAAAAGAATAAAACTTGCAACATACGCATCAAGATGTATAGAGAATGAGATATTAATGTATTTAAGAAGAAACAGTAAGGTTAGAAGTGAAATTTCCTTTGACGAACCATTAAACGTAGATTGGGATGGTAATGAATTATTGCTTTCAGATATATTAGGAACTGATAATGATTTAATCTATCATTATATAGAGGACGAAGTAGAAAAACAACTATTGATGAATGCAATAAATAGACTAAGTAAGCGTGAAAGACAAATAATGGAACTAAGATTTGGCTTAAAAGGTGAAGGAGAAAAAACACAAAAGGAGGTCGCAGATATATTAGGAATTTCACAATCCTATATTTCAAGGCTTGAAAAAAGAATAATTAAAAGATTAAAAAAGGAAATAACTAAAATGGTTTAAATTATAAATTTATTGTAAATTTATGAAAAGAATAAAAAAAATATCCTTCGGGAATAATTATAATACAAAATTAACCGAAGGAGTTGAAGCATCGCTATGGCAAACACCAAAGTTGAAATATGTGGAGTAAACACTTCAAAGCTGCCTGTTCTTACAAATGAAGAAATGAAAGAATTGTTGACGAGAATGAAACAAGGAGATAAAGAAGCTAGGGAAAAGTTTATAAAGGGAAATTTAAGGCTAGTTCTAAGTGTTATTCAAAGATTTAATAATAGAGGAGAAAATGTAGATGATTTGTTCCAAGTTGGATGCATTGGGCTTATTAAGGCAATTGATAATTTCGATATAGATCAGAATGTAAAATTTTCAACTTATGCTGTTCCTATGGTTGTTGGTGAGATAAGAAGATATTTAAGAGATAACAACTCTATTAGAGTTAGCAGATCATTAAGGGATATTGCCTATAGAGCTTTACAGGTTAGGGATAAATTGGTTTCGGAAAACAATAAAGAACCAACAATTTCTGAAATAGCAAAAGAGCTAAATGTTCCCCGTGAAGAAGTTGTTTTTGCGCTAGATGCTATTCAGGATCCTGTTTCTTTATTTGAACCTATATATCATGATGCAGGAGATGCAATATATGTAATGGATCAAATTAGTGACACAAAAAATGATGATGATTCTTGGATAGAAAATATTGCAATTAGGCAAGCCCTTAAAAAATTAAATAAAAGAGAAAAGACGATTTTAATGATGAGATTTTTTGAAGGAAAGACACAAATGGAAGTAGCTGAAGAGATTGGAATTTCCCAAGCACAGGTTTCAAGATTAGAAAAGTCAGCTTTGAACCATTTGAGAAAATTTGTTTAAAGTATGGGTGTTTATAAATTACACCCATATTTTTTTTATTTATATCATATAATTTTTTAGGAGGTGAAGTTATGAGGGATAATTTAGAAAATGTCCATGTTACTTTATCGGAATTAAGACAGATGGAGGTTATAGATATCAATAAGGGTAAGAGATTAGGCTTTATAAGTGATCTTATTTTTGACGATAATTTAGAAAGAATTGAGTATATTGTTATTCCCCCAGAAAATGCTTTTTTGTCCTTTTTTAAAAAAAGGGATGAAATCTTGATAAGTTGGAACAAGGTAAAGACTATAGGGGTAGATGTGATTTTAATAGATCTCTTACAGGATAACAGTGAAGAATAATAGACAATAAACAAAAATGATGCTATAATTTATCAATAAAAAGTTATACGATGGAGATGAAGGAAATGAAATGTCCATTTTGTAATCATGTTGAGACTAAGGTTTTAGATTCACGACCAACTGAAGATAATACATCAATTAGAAGAAGAAGGGAATGCTTAAATTGCAATAGAAGATTTACTACCTATGAAAAGGTGGAGGATATACCTGTTTATGTTGTAAAAAAGGATGGTAGAAGGGAACCCTTTGATAAAAGAAAAATATTAATTGGTGTTTTAAAATCGTGCGAAAAAAGACCTATATCGATTTCAAAGATTGAGGAACTTGCAAATGAAATCGAAAAACAAGTTTATAATACAATGAGACAAGAAGTAGAAAGCAGTTTGATCGGTGAGCTTGTTATGAAAAAATTAAAAGAGTTGGATGATGTAGCTTATGTAAGATTTGCTTCGGTATATAGGCAATTTAAAGATATTAATACTTTTTTAGAAGAATTACAAAAACTATTAAGTGAAAATAAGGATTAGCTTTATGCTGAATCCTTTTATTTTTTATGATAAAATATTTATAAAGAAATTGATGGTGGTGTTATTATGTTTATTTATTCAGATAAAGGAGTTGAAGTCAAAGCCTTTATAGAATTAGGATTTATAAATCATATTTTTACAAATAAATATTTTGGTATTGATTTTAACGAGTATAGTTTAATGCGTAATGATTTAAGAATACCTGATGCTGTTATTGAAAAAATATTTAAGTTAAATTTTAATGCAGATAATTTAGTCTTTACTAAACAGGTTCATGGAGATAAAGTAATTATTGTGACTCATGAAAATAGAGAAAATATACTTGGGACAGAAGCAGATGCAATAATTACAAAGGAATTAAACCTTCCAATTGTGATATTTACAGCAGATTGTGTCCCAATTTTTTTAGTGGATAAAAAAAAGAAGATTGTAGCTGCTGTGCATGCTGGATGGAAGGGGACTGCCCTTAAAATCGTAACAAAGGTTGTTAAAGGGATGACAGAGTATTTTGGTAGTATCCCTAATGATATAATTGCTGCTATAGGACCATCAATAGGACTATGCTGCTATGAAGTTAAGGAAGATTTAGGCGTATTTTTCAATTTAATAAATAAAGGCGAAAAATTTTATATAAGCTTGAGTGAGGAAAATAAAAAACAACTTATTGAATCAGGAATTTTAGAAGAAAATATTTATGAAAGTTTAATTTGCACTATGTGCAGAAATGATTTCTATTCCTATAGAAGGGATGGAACTATGACTGGTAGACAGCTAAATATTATACAAATAAAGGAGTGATATTATGGCGGGAGAAAAAATACTTTTAATTGATGATGAACTGCATATAATTGAATTATTAAAGTATAACTTGGAAACAAATGGTTACAAGGTTTTTTATGCATTAAATGGGAAGGAAGGACTTAAGTTAGCTATTGAGAAAAAGCCAGACTTGATTTTGCTTGATATAATGCTTCCTGAGATGGATGGATTTGATGTTTGTAAGGAATTAAAGAAGAATGAAAGTATATCCAATATACCCATTATTATGCTTACAGCAAAAAGCGAAGAGTTTGATAAAATTTTAGGTTTAGAGCTTGGTGCTGATGATTATATAACAAAACCATTTTCGGTGAGGGAATTATTGGCCCGTGTAAAGGTAGTATTAAGAAGAAATAGCAAAGAAGAAAAAAAGAATGTCGTTCAAATTCATGACTTAAAATTGGATTTTGATAAACATGAGGTTTTAAAAGATGGCAAAAAAATAGAACTGACCTTAAAAGAATTTGAACTTTTGAAACTTTTGATTTTAAATAAAGGTAAGGTTTTAACAAGGGACTTTTTGCTGGATAAAGTGTGGGGATATGAATACTATGGTGAGACAAGAACCGTTGACGTTCATGTAAGACATTTAAGGCAAAAGATTGAAGACGATGATAAAAATCCTAGATATATTGAAACTGTGAGGGGAATAGGATATAAATTTAAAGAATAGGTGATTGAATGAGAAAGAAGTTATTAGTTTTTATTACTACTATTTTAATAACAACTATATCTTTTATTAGTTTTTTGTTTTATTACTATACAAAAAATTTGTTAATAAATACTGTTGAAAATGAATTGGATTATCAAGCTAATTTAGCTATAGATTTTGTGCAATATTCAAAGATTAATAATTTTGATGAATTAGCTAAAAAAATTAAAGGAGCTACCAATAAAAGGGTTACTATAATAAGAAATGATGGTGTGGTATTAGGGGATTCAGATGTAGAAAGTTTTAAAATGGAAAATCATAAGAACAGGAAGGAATTTTTAGATGCTATTTATTATGGTAAAGGAATAAGTTTAAGAAAAAGCTCAACTATAAATCAAAATCTTTTTTATTATGCAAAGCGTTTTGATTATAATGGCAAAATATGTATTATGAGATTAGCAATGCGGTTTGATTTGATTAAATACATGCAGCATAATATTATATACTTTCTGTTAGTAACAATATTAATTGCTTTAATTTTGTCTAGTTTACTTGCTTGGATTTTCTTAGGTAAATTTATTGAACCAATAAGAGACCTTACAAGAATAGCAACTATAATATCAATGGGGGACTATGATAAAAGAATAAAGATAAAAACCAAGGATGAAATAGGAAAGCTTGGACATGCTTTTAATATAATGGCTGCAAGATTACAGGAAACAATACTGGATTTAGAGGATAAAAGAAATAAATTAATATCAATATTAAAAAGTATGGAAGATGGTGTTATCGCTTTTGACAACAATGAAAAAATAATTTTAATTAATCCTGCTGCAAAGAAAATGTTTGATATCAAGGAGGATGTTACTGGCAAACATTTCATTGAAGTTATAAGAAATCTTGAATTGGAAGAATTAATTAAACAAAATTTAGAGGATGAAATCGAGATAAAAGTTTCGTATCCTGATGTAAAGTATTTTAAAATAAAGATAATTAAGATAAATAGTGAAAAAAATACTGAAAATGTTGGAACTTTAATGGTTATTCAGGATATAACAAAAATGAAAATGCTTGAAAATATGCGTTCAGAATTTGTTGCTAATGTTTCCCATGAATTAAAGACACCTTTAACATCGATAAAGGGATTTGCTGAAACACTAAAGGATGTAGAAGATGAAAATATTCGTAAGAAATTTTTAGATATAATTAATATTGAGGCGGAAAGATTAACGAGGTTGATTAATGATATTTTAACTTTATCAGAACTAGAGAATAAAGAATATGCTCTTAATTTTGAAAAATTAAATGTTATAGAAATATTAGAAGAAATTAAATATATTATGAAACCATTGGCAGAAAGTAAAAATATCGAAATATATTTAGAAAAAAAATGTGAAGATATTTATGTTCACGGAGATAGAGATAAATTTAAGCAAATGCTAATTAATTTATTAGATAATGCGATTAAATATACCAATGAGGGAGGAAAAGTAAAAATTATATTAGAAAAAAGCAAGAATCAAGTAATCATTTCTGTCATTGACAATGGAATTGGTATTCCAAAAGAACACTTGCCAAGGCTTTTTGAGCGTTTTTATAGGGTTGACAAAGCAAGATCAAGAAGTTTAGGAGGAACGGGACTTGGACTTGCGATAGTTAAGCATGTTGTAAATCTCATGCAAGGGAAAATAGATGTCGAAAGTAAAGTAGGAGAAGGAACTACTTTTAAGATAACATTGCCTATGTAAGTTTACTAACTTCGGTTATTCGAAGTTAGTATTTTTCTTGATATTATTTTTTTTAAATGTTAATATTAAATTTATGATAATTAAAGTTGAGGTGTCGAATTTGAAAAGAGATGGACTTGTTATAAAAAGTGTAGCTTTTAATTCTATTGCACAGGAAGTAGGAATAGAAGCTGGAGATGTTTTGCTTGAAATAAATGGAGTTAAGGTAAGGGATATTCTAGAGTATAAGTATTTAACTACGGATGAATATTTAAACTTGGTAGTTAGAAAAAATTATGGAGAAGAGTGGGAGATTGAGATAGAAAAGGATTATGATGAAGATTTAGGATTAGAGCTTATAGATCCAGCTATCGAGCATCCTAAAAGATGTCATAATAAATGCATTTTTTGCTTTATAGATCAATTACCTCCTAACTTAAGGGGGACACTGTATTTTAAGGATGATGATTCCATGTTATCCTTTCTTCAAGGAAATTTTATAACACTAACAAATTTAAAGGATGAGGAAATAGATAGGATTATAAAATATAGAATAAGTCCAATTAATGTATCTGTTCATACTACTAATCCTGAATTAAGGGTAAAAATGCTTAATAATAAAAGGGCAGCTGAAATTAATAATCAGCTTAAAAAGTTAGCTGAAGGTGGTATTACTATTAACTGCCAAATTGTTTTATGTTATGGAATTAATGATAAAGAAGAATTAGTAAAGACTCTTAAAGATTTAAAGGGACTTTATCCTAATGTTCAAAATGTTGCAATAGTTCCCGTTGGAATTACAAAATATAGAGATAAATTATATAAAATAGAAGGTTATGATGCCCAAAAATCATTAGAACTTATAGAATATTTAAAGCCTCTTCAAGAAAAGTATAAGAAAGAACTAGGAACTCCATTTGCACGTCTTGCTGATGAATTTTATGTTATGGCAGGTGTGGAGCTACCTGATTATGAACATTACGGGGATTTTGAACAACTTGAGGATGGCATTGGTATGATTAGATTTTTTGAAAGAAACATTCTTGAGGATTTAAAAACAAATGATTTTGACGGAAAGGGTAAAAAAATTGCTTTTATAACTGGAGAGTCGTTTTTTAGTTATTTAAATGATATATCGAAAATTATCTCTAAAAAACTTAATTTAAATATTGAAGTTTATAAAGTTTATAATGAATTCTTTGGAGAAAAGATAACTGTAGCAGGTTTATTGACAGGTAGGGATATAATTAATCAGTTAAAAAATTCAATTACAGAAAAATATATTTTTGTTCCAAACAATATGTTAAAAGCTGACGAAGATATATTTTTGGATGATGTCAGTTTACTGGAATTGGAAAATGAATTAAAGGCAAAGGTGATTAAAGTAAAATATACTGGAGAAGATTTGATAGAAAAAATTAAAGGTGAGGTGATATAATGGCGAAACCAATTGTTGCAATAGTTGGAAGACCAAATGTAGGGAAATCTACTCTTTTTAATAAGCTGGTTGGAAAAAGAATATCTATAGTTGAGGATACTCCTGGAGTAACGAGGGATAGAATTTATGCTGAGGTTGAATGGTTAAATTACAGGTTTACCCTCGTAGATACAGGCGGCATTGAACCTGAAAGTGAAGATATTATACTTAAACAAATGAAAAGACAGGCTCAAATAGCAATTGAAACTGCAGATGTAATATTGTTTATGGTGGATGGCAAGGAAGGGTTAACTGCTACAGATATTGAAGTTGCAGAAATGTTAAGAAGGGTTAATAAGCCAGTCGTTCTTGTTGTAAATAAAATTGATAATTTAAAGTTAGAGGATAACAAGTTTGAGTTTTATTCATTAGGTTTAGGAGAACCAATTACAATTTCTGCAGCTTTAAGTTTAGGTCTTGGGGATATGCTTGATGAAATCGTTAAATATTTTAAAGATAAAGAAGCTGATGATGAAGAAGAACCATTAATCAAGGTTGCAATAGTTGGGAAACCAAATGTTGGTAAATCTTCTTTGTTAAATAGATTAACAGGAGAAGAAAGGGCTATAGTTAGTGATATTCCTGGAACTACAAGGGATGCAATAGATAGTTTAGTGGAAATTAACGGTGAGAAATTTTTGTTTATTGATACAGCGGGTATAAGGAGAAAGAGCAGAATTAAAGAAGAGATAGAAAAATATAGTGTCATCCGTTCACTTGCTGCAATAGATAGAGCAGATGTTTGCCTTATTATGATTGATGCTACTGAAGGAGTGACGGAGCAGGATGAGAAAATTGCAGGCATAGCCCATGAAGCAGGGAAAGGTATAGTTATAGTTGTTAATAAATGGGATTTAATAGAAAAAGATGATAAAACGATGAATGAATATAATAATAAAATCAGAACAGCATTATCCTTTATGACATATGCCCCGATTATTTATATTTCGGCCAAAACTGGTCAAAGAGTAACTAAATTAATAGACCTTATAAAATATGTTGCTGTTCAAAATGCAATGAGGGTTAAGACCGGTGTTCTAAATGAAGTGATAAGTGAGGCAGTTATGTTAAGGCAACCACCAGTTGAAAAAGGCAAAGCACTAAAGATTTATTATGCTACACAAGTTTCGACGAAACCACCTACATTTGCTATATTTGTTAATGATGAAGAAATAGTTCATTTTTCTTACGACAGATATCTTGAAAATCAAATTAGGCAACATTTTGGATTTGAAGGGACGCCGATAAGGCTTGTTTATAAATCCAAAAAGGAGGATTAAAATGAAGATAGCAGTATTAGGTGGGGGAAGCTGGGGAACAGCTATTGCAGTTTTATTATCAAAAAAGTCTAATGACGTTTACATCTGGGATCGCAACGCTTCAATATTAGAAGAAATAAAATATAAAAGACAAAACTCTAAGTATTTACCGGATGTTATTATTCCAAAGAATGTCGATGTAAGGTTTAATTTAGAAGAAACGATTAAAAGTTCTGATATTATAGTAGTTGCAGTTCCATCCCATGCAGTTCGTGAGCTTTGTTTAAAGATTAAAGAATTTGTTAATGAAAATCAGATTTTTGTAAGCCTGACAAAGGGCATAGAAGATAAAACATTTAAAAGAATGTCAGAAATATTGGGGGAGTTTTTCCCTAATAATAAGATTGCAGTTCTTTCAGGTCCTTCACATGCCGAGGAAGTTTCAAAGGATATCCCAACAGCAATAGTTGCTGCATCAAAGGACGAAGATACTGCATTAAAAGTTCAAGACATTTTTATGACTCCTAATTTCAGAGTGTATACCAATACTGATGTTGTTGGTGTTGAAATAGGAGGTGCAGTTAAAAATATTATAGCACTTGCTGCTGGCATTTCAGATGGTTTAGGATTTGGGGATAATACAAAGGCGGCGCTTATGACAAGAGGTATAGCTGAGATTGCAAGACTTGGCACAGCTCTTGGAGCTAATCCAATGACTTTTGCAGGATTGAGCGGTATAGGTGATTTAATCGTAACCTGCACAAGTATGCATTCAAGGAATAGAAGGGCAGGTATTTTGATAGGTAAGGGTAAAAAGGTTGAGGAAGCTTTAAGCGAAATAAAGATGGTTGTTGAGGGGGTAAATACGACTAAATCTACATATGAACTATCCAAGAAAATAGGTATAGAAATGCCAATAACAGAAAAGCTCTATAACGTTCTTTTTAATGGCAAAGATGCCAAAGAAGCTGTTACTGAGCTTATGCAAAGAGATAAAAAGGATGAAATACAATATTCTTCATATTTTGTAAGGTGATATAATGAATGCATTAGATTTGTTTATAACTTTTTTTAAAATTGGTGCCTTTACCCTTGGAGGGGGATATGCTATGATCCCCCTTATTGAAAGGGAGGTAGTAGATAAAAGAGAATGGATAGGGCGTGAAGAATTCCTTGATTTAGTGGCTGTTGCTCAAGCTTCACCAGGACCCATAGCTGTAAATACAGCTGTATTTGTAGGCTATAAATTAATGGGAATAAAGGGGGTTATTTTTAGCTGTTTAGGTTCGGTTCTTCCTTCTTTTATAATAATAGTTTTAATTGCAGCTGTTTTTACTGAAATAAAAAATAGCCCTACAATAGAAAAAATTTTTTTAGGAATAAGGCCTGTGGTAGCAGGGATGGTTTTTGCATCAGTATTCAGATTGGGAAAGAGTGCTAAAATAAATAGAATAAGCATTATATTTGTTTTATTAGTTGCAATATCAATATGGATTTTTAAAATCACACCAATTTATATTATTTTATTATCAATTATTGTTGGTTCATTAAGATATTTAACAAGGGGAAATAAAATATGATTTTAAAGTTATTTCTTACGTTTTTTAAAATAGGGATGTTTAGCTTTGGTGGGGGCTATGCAATGCTACCTTTGATACAATTAAATGTAGTAAATCAAAATAATTGGCTATCCCATAAAGAATTTATTGATATTGTTGCTATTTCTCAAGTTACTCCAGGACCTATAGCAATTAATTGTGCAACCTATGTTGGCTACAAGTTAGCAGGAATTTTTGGAGCTATATCTAGCACATTAGGAGTTTCAATGCCGTCGGTTATTATTATGATAATTCTAACTAAATTAGTATTAAAACTCAATAATGCAAAATTTTTTGAAGCTATTTTTTCAAATTTAAGGCCTACAGTAATAGGACTGATATTGGCAGCTGCCATATTGGTATTTAATGAATCCGTCTTTGATATTAAAACTTTTATTGTATTTCTTTTATCCTTCGTTGTATCTCTAAAATACAAGGTTGATCCAATAATTTTAACTATTTTAGGTGGGGTTTTAGGATATATTATTTTTTAATAATTCCTCCACAATTAGTTCTAAAAAATAATGATGCTAAATATATATGAATTAGATAAAATGTATTAGGAGGTTGAACTGTGGAGGAATTCAATATATATAAAGATATTGCTGAAAGAACACAAGGCGATATCTATGTTGGGGTAGTAGGGCCTGTAAGAACAGGTAAATCCACTTTTATTAGAAGGTTTATGGAGCTGCTTGTTTTACCGAACATAAGTAACATGCATAAAAAGGAAAGGGCTAAAGATGCACTACCACAAAGTGGTTCAGGTAAAATAATTACTACAGTTGAACCCAAATTTGTTCCAAGCGATGAAGCAGTTGAAATTGAATTAAATGATAATGCCAAGATGAGGGTAAAGATGATAGACTGTGTAGGTTATATGGTCCATGGAGCTACAGGGCACTTAGAAAATGATCAGATAAGGATGGTTAAAACTCCATGGTTTGAAGAAGAAATACCCTTTACAGAAGCTGCTGAGATTGGAACAAGGAAAGTCATAAATGAACACTCCACCATAGGAGTAGTTGTTACAACCGATGGCAGTATAACAGAAATACCAAGAGAAAATTATATTGAGGCAGAGGAAAGGGTAATTAGGGAATTGCAAGGCCTTAATAAACCATTTATAATTGTATTAAATACTACACATCCGTATAATCCAGAAACAATAAACTTAAGGAAAAGTCTTGAGGAAAAGTATAAAGTTCCTGTATATATTGCTGATGCTGCTAATTTGAGGATTGAAGATGTAAATAATATATTTGAAAAGGTTCTACATGAATTCCCAATAAAAGAAATTGGAATCAAACTTCCTGATTGGGTAGAGCATTTAGATAATGATCATTGGTTAAAGAAGAATTTTATTCTTGCTGTAAAAAATTCCATAAAAGATCTCTCGAAGATAAGAGATATTAAACCTATCATAAATTCATATAAGGAATACGAATTTGTTGGAGACGTTAATTTAGATGAAATGAACCTTGGTGAAGGCAGTGCAAGTATTACTATGAAGGTTAAGGACGGACTTTTCTATAGAATTCTTGGTGAGATATCAGGGTTTAATATCTCTGGTGAATTTGATCTACTTAATTTGATGAAGGACCTTACAATAGCAAAGAGAGAATACGACAGAATTGAATCGGCATTAAAGGAAGTAAAGGAAACTGGATATGGTATGGTGCCACCACAAATAGATGAACTGAAACTTGAGGAACCAGAAATTGTAAGACAAGGCAATAAGTTTGGAGTTAAATTGCGCGCAAGTGCACCTTCATTACACATAATAAAAGTAGATGTTGAAACTGAAGTTTCTCCAATTGTTGGGACTGAAAAGCAAAGCGAAGAACTATTAAGATCATTACTAGAAGAATTTGAAAATAATCCTCAAAAGATTTGGCAGGCTAACATGTTTGGAAAAACCTTAGAAGAACTTGTAAAAGAAGGATTACAAAATAAACTATACAAGATGCCTGAAGATGTTCAAGAAAAGCTTCAAAGAACACTACAAAAAATAATTAATGAAGGTAATGGAGGTTTAATTTGCATTATATTATAAAAGCCCTAAAAAAGGGCTTTTATTTTTTTGGCTGAATTGGTATAATACCCATAGGTGGTATAAAGGAGGGGTATAATGAAAAATATAATCAAAAATATAATCAAAAATAGGATTATTATTCAAGGGATAATTGGTTTAACAATATATGTTTCTTTATTTGTTTTTAATATTAGCCTTAAGTGGATTGTTCTTGCAGGTATTATAACTGGAATATTTATGGGAAAAGCCTTTTGCAGGTGGATTTGCCCAATAGGTTTTTTTATGGAAATTTTATTTAGTAAAAAAGATGATAAAAGTAAACAATTGTATATGTATTATAAGGGAGGATGTCCTATTGCTTGGATTAATGGAATTTTAAATAGATATAGTTTATTTAAGATAAAACGAGATATAAATAGTTGCAATAAATGTGGAAAATGCGATAATGTTTGTTATATTGCTTCATTAAATAACGATTATAGCTTATATAGAGACAATAAAAAAGAACCTTTTTTGGATTTTAAATGTTCTAAGTGCCTTGAATGTATAAAAGAATGTCCCAATAATAGTTTAAAACTAGAGATATAAATTTAAAGTCCCCATTTGGGGACTTATTTAAAATGCAAAATAATCGTTCATTTTTATACATCCTTGATTTTTTGTAGGATTCTTTTTTTCCTTTTTATTTGTAGTTTTTATTATTACGTCCTCTTTTACCTTTGTTATATTGCCGATTTCCATTATATCAACTCCTTTACTTTTTTATTGGTTCTTGGTTCGGCTCTAGGTAAAAGATTCATCCTCTTTGTGGTAAACCTTTTTTAAAAAGGTCTCCACATTTATAAGAAACATTATAAAACCTCCCAATCATATATGTTTATTTATCTACTTATATAATAACATTAGCTGTTGTATAATACAAATCTTGTTAAATTGTATAAAAAATATTTAATAGCTTCTATGAGCTTTTAAATACAATAGGTTCTGCTTTCCTCAATTCTTCTACAATCTCCTCCGTTTTCCTATATACTTTATTGTAAAATGCTTGAGTTTTCAAAAAATTAATATTAAAATTAAATATAAATGAAAAATGAAGGATTTTTTATTTATATGTAGAATTATATCATTGGACAATATTCACCAGTAATAAGGGGTGATTTTATGGCAATCGCAGAAAATATTGAAGCAGTATTAAAAAAAATAGATGAAGCAGCATGCAAAATTGGTAAGAAAAGAGATGATATCACATTAGTAGCTGTAAGCAAAATGCATCCTGTAGAAAAAATTTTGGAAGCTAAAAAATATGGATTGTCTATTTTTGGAGAAAGTAAAGCACAGGAATTACTTCAAAAGTATGAAATGGTTCCTGATGTTAAATGGCATTTTATAGGTCATCTACAACGAAATAAAGTAAAATATATAATAGATAAAGTAGATCTTATCCAGTCTTTAGACAGTATAGAACTTGCTCAAGAAATAGATAAAAGAGCTAAAAAAATAGGGAAAAAGATGCCAGTTTTAATTGAAATTAATATAGGAAAAGAACCTAGTAAGTCTGGTATTTATGAAGAAGAACTTGATGAATTTGTCAAAAAAGTTTCGGAGTTTGAAAATATAATTTTAAGTGGAATAATGACAATACCACCTGTAACTGAGGATAAAAATAAAACAAGGGATTATTTTAAAAGAATGCGATTTTTATTTGAAACATTAAAGCAATTTGATTTACCTAACAGTAATATAAAGTTCTTATCCATGGGCATGACGGATGATTTTGATATTGCTATTGAAGAAGGAGCTAATATTGTTCGAGTAGGAACCGGTATTTTTGGTAGGAGAATGTAAGGAGGGATATTATGCCAAATAAGATTTTAAAGCCCTTTAATAAGGTTATGGGGGTATTAGGCTTAGGAGAAGAAGAGGAAGAGGAAATAAAAGAGGAAGAAGATAAAGAGATTGAAGGAATAAACAAAGTAGTTAGTATAAATAGTTTTAAGACTATGTTCCCTAAAGTGTTATTAAAAAGGCCCCAAGAATTAGAAGATACTATAGACATCATAGAAGCTATAAAGGAGAAGAAGATAGTTGTTTTAAATATGGTTAATTTAGACCGTGATCTTGCACAAAGAATGTTAGATATAATTGTTGGTGGTTCTTATGCTTTAGGAGGGGACATAGAAGAAATAGCAAAATCTGTTTACCTTGTTGCCCCTGAGGCAGTAGAAATAACAAATGAACTTAAGGAGCATTTCGATAAGGGAACATTTATTAACTTTGACTAATGGCAGGGTGATGGCATGAATCAGATTAACATAAAAGGCTTTATTATTGATAAAAATACATATCTTTCTTTTTTAAACAAGATAGATCAATCTAAAAAATGGCAAACAGTTTTTACAGATTTTTTAAACCCAGAGGAGCAGGCTGCGTTAAAGGAGCTCTGTTCTGATGAAGGTGTAGAAGTTTGTTTTTTTGATGAAGGTAAGCTAGAAAGAACAATAGCTAAGCTTGGTTTGAATGATGATATAGAGTATCCTATCGATGTTCTTAAAATAGAAGGCAATTTTAAATTTGAACAGTTAGAGCATAGGGATTATTTAGGTGCTATTTTATCTTTAGGCATAAAAAGGGAAAAAATAGGCGATATTAACGTTTATGAAGATGGAGCTGAGGTTTACGTATTAAAAGAATTAAGCGATTATATTTTATTGAATTTAACACAAATAAAACATACAAGTGTAAAAATAAAGAAAATATCATTACAAGAAGCTCGTGAAAAACAAGTAAAATTTAAAGAATTTAATATAAATATTGCTTCACTGAGACTTGATGCTATTGTTGCGGAATTAATTGGAGTTTCAAGGAATAAAGCATCAGAGCTCATACGCAATGAGAAGGTTAAATTAAACTTTAAACTGATAAAAGAAGTAGATAAAAAAGTTGACCCTAATTCTGTGTTATCTATAAAAGGTTATGGGAGATTTCAACTTGGCGAATGCCTTGGAACAACGCGCAACGGTAGATTTGTGTTTAACGCAAAGAAAATTATTTAGGAGGGTTTGATATGACAATAACACCTAATGATATTGCTAATAAAGAATTTAAGAAGGTTTTTAGAGGGTATGATGCAGATGAAGTAGATGAGTTTCTTGACCAAATAGTTGAGGAGTATGAAAAAATTTACAAGGAAAACTTGAATTTAAAGGAGAAAATAAGCACATTGAATGAAAAAATCGAACATTATGCAAATATAGAATCAACATTACAAAATACGCTTGTATTAGCTCAATCTGCTGCAGAACAGGCAAAGGAAAACTCAAAAAAAGAAGCTGAAATGATTTTAAACAATGCTAAGGAAAAGTCTGAAGAGCTTATTAAGGATGCTCAAAATAGAGCTAATCAAATTATTTCAGAGGCACAACAAAGGGTCCTCGAAATTAATAAAGAGTATGAAATGCTTAGACAAGAATTTAATATGTTTAGATCAAGATTTAAAGGGCTATTACAGGCACAACTTGAAACCATTGAAAAGTTTGAATGATTAATTATATTGACATCAATTACATATTGTAGTATATTTATGAATAAATTTAATATTATGATACGATGAAAGGGACGAGTAGATAGCATGGGGTTTTACAGAGAGTGGGGGAAGGTGAAAGCCCATAAACTACCAGCTATTGAAAATCACCCTTGAGTAGCAGGCTGAATTTTAGTAAGCTGTGCCGGCATAGCCGTTATTATAATTAAGATATAAATTTGGGTGGTACCGCGAGCAGACTTCGCCCCATGGTGAGGTCTGCTTTTTATTTTGGAAAAAATATACAGGAGGAGGATTTAGCATGGATTATAGCAAAACGCTCAATTTGCCACAAACAGAGTTTGCTATGAGGGCCAATTTACCACAAAAGGAACCTAATATTTTAAAGGAATGGGAAGATATTGATATTTATAAAAAAGCTCTTGAAAAGAATAAAGGGAAAACTCCATTTATTCTTCATGATGGACCACCTTATGCTAATGGCGATATCCATCTAGGACATACTCTAAACAAAATATTAAAAGATATGATAAACAAATATAAGACTATGAGAGGCTTTTATGCACCTTATGTTCCGGGATGGGATACTCATGGTCTTCCAATTGAACTTCAGGCATTAAAGAAATTAGGTATAAAGGTCCATGATGTGTCAACTATTGAGTTTAGAAATATGTGTAGGGATTACGCCCTTGAGCAGGTGGAAAGACAAAAGGAACAGTTTAAACGTTTAGGAGTTATAGGAGACTGGGAAAATCCTTATCTTACGTTATCACCGGAATTTGAGGCTAAGCAGATAGAGATTTTTGGAGATATGGCTCAAAAGGGATATATTTATAAAGGGCTAAAACCTGTGTATTGGTGCCCATCCTGTGAAACTGCCCTTGCAGAAGCAGAAATAGAATATGATGATGAAACTTCAAATTCAATTTATGTTAAATTTAGATTATTGGATGATAAAGGTTTATTTAAGGATCTTGGCGTTAACCTTAATAATATTTATTATGTAATATGGACGACAACAACTTGGACGTTACCTGCTAACCTTGCTATATGTCTAGGACCTGACTTTGATTATGTGCTTGCTAAGTTCAATGAAGAGGTGTATATAGTTGCTAAGGAACTTCTTGAAAATGTTAAAAAAGCTGCAAAACTTGAAGGAGAAGAAATTTTAGCAACCTTTAAAGGATATGAACTTGAAGGACAGGTATGCCATCATCCCTTCTTTGATAGAGAATCATTAATAATAGTTGGCGAACACGTTACATTAGAATCAGGAACAGGATGTGTTCATACAGCACCAGGACATGGGGAAGAGGACTTTTATATAGGTCAAAAATATGGATTAGAAGTATTAAATCCTGTTGATGGTAAAGGAAGATTTACTGAGCTTGCAGGCAAATATGCTGGATTAACATATAAGGAAGGGAACAAGGCTATTCTACAGGATTTAAGAGAAAGCAATATGCTTCTTGCAGAGGAAAAGATTACCCACTCCTATCCACATTGCTGGAGATGTAAAAACCCAATTATTTTTAGAGCAACAGAACAGTGGTTTGCTTCAATAGAAGGCTTTAGAAAGTCAGCAATAGAAGCCATAAAGGAAGTAAAATGGATTCCAGAGTGGGGAGAAGATAGAATTGAAAGCATGGTTGCTGAACGTGGCGATTGGTGTATTTCAAGGCAAAGAACATGGGGAGTTCCAATTCCAATCTTCTATTGTGAAGAGTGCGGTAAGGAATTGGTTGATAAAAATATTATTTACCATGTAGCAGAGATTTTCAGACAAAAAGGGTCAAATGCTTGGTTTGAATTAGAAGCAAAGGATCTTCTACCAGAAGGAACGAAGTGCGGATGTGGCTCGGATAAATTTAGAAAAGAAACTGATATTATGGATGTTTGGTTTGACTCAGGTTCAAGCCATGTAGGGGTATTAGAGACAAGGGATGAGCTAAGCTGGCCAGCTGACCTTTATATAGAAGGTAACGACCAATATAGAGGGTGGTTCCAATCTTCACTTTTAACATCGGTTGCAACAAGAGAAAAGGCACCATATAAGATGGTTATAACTCATGGTATGGTTGTTGATGGTGAAGGCAGAAAGATGTCAAAATCCTTAGGAAATGGAATTGATCCACTTGATGTTATAAAGGAATATGGCGCTGATGTTTTAAGGCTTTGGGTTTCTTCAGCAGATTATAAAAGCGATGTTAGAATGTCAAAGGATATTTTAAAGCAGCTTTCTGAAGTATATAGAAAGATAAGAAACACTGCAAGATTCCTCCTTGGAAATCTGTATGATTTTAATCCAGATACCGATATGGTTGATTATGAAGAAATGAATGAGCTTGATAAATGGGCTCTTTTGAAATTACAACACTTAATAAAAGATGTTACAGATGCTTATGAAAACTATGAGTTCCATATTTTATACCACGATATCCATAATTTCTGCGTCGTTGACATGAGCAATTTCTACTTAGACATAATTAAAGATAGGCTATATACGGAAAGACCTGATTCTAAGGAAAGAAGGGCTGCACAAACTGTTCTTTGGACGATATTAGATGCTTTAGTAAAAATGATTGCTCCTGTCTTATCCTTTACAGCAGATGAAATATGGAAGTATATGCCGAAATCAAAAAATAATAATTTTGAAAGCGTTCATCTTGCAGATTGGCCGGAAGTCGTTGAAAAGTATGTTGATAAAGAATTAGAAAATAGATGGGATAATGTTCAAAGAATAAGAGGAGAAGTTTTAAAGGCATTAGAGATGGCAAGAGTTAATAAAATAATTGGACATTCATTAAATGCTAAAGTTCAAATATTTGCTGAAGGTGAAACCTATAATTTCTTAAATGAAATTAGAAACTATCTAGAAACAGTATTTATAGTTTCTAAAGTGGAGTTGATTGAAGGAATTAATAAAGCACCTGAAAATGCTTATAAAGGAGAGGAAATCAAAGAATTGGCTGTCCTTGTTTCTCAAGCTGACGGAGAAAAATGCGAAAGATGCTGGGTATATAGTGAAACAGTTGGAAGGTCAAAAGAACATCCGACTTTATGTGCAAGATGTTTAGAGGTAGTTAAGAGTCTATAATAAAAACCCCTTAAGGACGACCTTAAGGGGTTTTTTTACTTTTTACTATATTTTATGTCAAGGAAAAGTGAAAATAATATATTTGTAAGGGCTGCGATAAAAAACATAGTTGCTAGGATAAATCTTGCTAGGTCTTCAAATCCTACTGTCGCTTTTTTGCCAAGATATATGTTTATGAGACCGCCTATAAGAAATAAAATTCCTATTATGTATTTTAAAAATTTAACCTTCGAATATTTAAACAAAACAAATGTAAGGATAGCAGAAAACAAGGAAACTGCAACAATAACTGTAAAAAAACGTCCTAAAACCATTTTAAAACACCTTCCTTTTTTAATATTATATATTTCTTTTCATTAAAATGTTTAATTGTTATAATATTTTTAAAGAAGTGTATTAGAGGGGTTAGTTATGAAGGAAGTTAAAGTAAATGTTTCAAAACCTTATAATATTTACATATCCCATGATTTTAACTTGTTTAAAGGATTGCTGGAGAAATATAAATGTCATTCATTATTTATTGTAACCGATGATACAGTTTATAATCTATATAAAAATTATTTTAATCAAATTCCATATATAATTGGATTAAAATCAATTAAACCAGGGGAAGGAAGCAAAAACATAAACACAGTTCTTGAGATATACAATTCGCTAATTAAATGTAACGCTAATAAAAAGACGGCAATAGTAGCCATGGGTGGAGGAGTGGTTGGCGATTTAGCAGCTTTTGTAGCCTCAACCTTTATGAGAGGGATTAGGGTAGTTCATATACCTACAACTCTTATGGCACAATGTGATAGCAGTATAGGTGGAAAAACAGGATTTGATTATAACGGAATTAAAAACATTATAGGAACTTTTTATCAACCGGAATTTGTCTTTACTGATGTAAGTTTTTTAAAAACGTTGGATAAAAGGCAATTTTTAAATGGAATTGCTGAAGTTATCAAATATTCTATAGTTTGCGATGAGGGCCTTTGGGACTACCTGATGCAAAATAAAAGGGGATTGCTTGAAAGGGAATCTGATAAACTTATGCATATAGTTCATAAATGCTCTAAAATTAAAGCTAAAATCGTAGAAGAAGATGTGTATGATAATGATAGAAGACAGGTTCTTAATTTTGGACATACAATAGGTCATGCAATTGAAAGCTACTTTAAATTTGAAATTTTACATGGAGAGGCAGTATCCATTGGCATGGTGGTTGAATCTTATTTATCTTATCAGCTTGGATATATTAATTTTTCAGATTATCAAAGGATCATCGAGTTGATAAAGAATATCGGATTACCCGTAAAAATAAAAGTCGATGATATCGAAAAATTAATGGAATACATAAAAAAAGATAAGAAAAAAATAAATGAAAATATAAAATTTGCTTTACCATATAATATTGGCCATGCTATAATTACAGGGGATTTAAAAGAAAACTTTGTAAAAAATGCTATAAAATATTGTTTGGGAGGTTAAATAGATGATCGGAATAATTGGAGCAATGGAAGAAGAAATATTAAAGCTAAAGAAAATGATGAAGGTAGATAGAATAGAAAAAAAGGCTAATATGGAGTTTTACAAAGGAATTTTACTTAATAAAGATGTTGTAGTGGTAAGAAGCGGCATAGGAAAAGTCAATGCTGCCATTTGCACACAAATACTTATAGACGATTTTAATGTGGATATAGTGATAAATACTGGAGTAGCAGGCAGAGTTAACGAAAAATTAAATCCAGGTGATGTTGTGATATCAAAGGATTTAGTTCAACATGATGTTGATGGAACATGCATTGATTATAAGCCAGGACAAATACCAAGAATGGATGATTATATTTTTAAAGCAGATGAAAAATTGATAAGCTTGGCATTTGAAGCAACCAAGGACATAGAGCATTTTAATGTTCATATAGGAAGGATTGCAACAGGAGATCAAGTAATTGCAGATTCTAAAAAGCTTATATGGCTCAAGGAAACCTTTGATGCGTTAGCTGTTGAAATGGAAGGGGCAGCTATTGCCCATGCCAGCTATATAAATAATATTCCCTTTGTAGTAATAAGGTCTATTTCAGATTTTGCAGATGAAAACCATGTTGCAGATTATGAAAAGTATATTAATATAGCAATAGAGAATTCTATTTCAATTTTAACAAATATGTTAAAAAAGCTGTAGGTGATACTATGGTCAAAAAAATAAAGCAAGGTCCTAAGGTTAATATAAATCAGCCTTTAATAATTGCTGGACCCTGCAGTGTTGAAAATTATGATATTATGGATAAAACAGTTAAATTTTTAAAGGAGTTAGGAATTGAATACATTAGGGGTGGCGCATTTAAACCAAGAACATCTCCCTATAGTTTTCAAGGTTTGGGAATAGAAGGACTAGAAATACTAGAAGATATGAAGAAAAAATATGGTGTTAAAATAGTTTCAGAGATACTTGACATTAGAGATCTTGAAGAAATGATAGATTCGATTGATATAATACAAGTTGGTTCAAGGAATATGTATAATTATCCCTTGTTAAAGGAATTAGGGAGGATAAAAAAACCTATTCTTCTTAAAAGGGGTATTTCGGCAACAATTGATGAATGGTTAAATGCAGCGGAATACATAGCTTTGGAAGGAAATACTGATATAATTCTGTGTGAAAGAGGTATAAGAACATTTGAAAACTACACCAGAAATACTCTTGATTTAAATTGTGTTCCTGTGGTTAAGCAAAGGACTAATTTGGCAATAATAGTAGATCCAAGCCATGGAACTGGAAGAAGAGAATTGGTAAAGCCATTAAGTCTTGCAGCAATTGCAGCTGGAGCTGACGGATTATTAATAGAAGTTCATCCTGATCCGGATAACGCTTTATCGGATGGTTTCCAGTCATTAAATTTTGAGGAATTTAAGGATACATATAACAAAGTAATTGCCACATATCACTGTGTAAATACGAGGTGATTAAATGAATTTTATTACAAGTAAATGTAATAATCTAAAGGGAAGAGTTAGATTAAAAGGGGATAAGTCGATATCCCATAGGGCTGCATTAATTTTACCACTGTGTCATGGCGATGCAGTGGTTAAAAATTTTTTGTTTGCTGAGGATACGATAAATTCTTTAAATGCAATGAGAATGCTTGGTGCAGATATAAAAATAGTTAATGATGAAGTTCATTTTAAAGCCAGAGGACTACAAAGTTTAAAACCACCAGTTAAGAGTATATATCTTGGAAATTCTGGGACATCTATAAGGCTTATATCTGGCATATTGTCATCCATAGATGGATATTTTGCTGTTTATGGGGATGAATCCCTTTGCAGAAGACCAATGAAAAGGATTATCGATCCCCTTAACATGATGGGAGCTGATATTAAGTCAATATTAAATAACGATAGGGCACCTTTATTAATAAAGGGAGGGAAACTAAAGGGAATAGAATACAGCTTAGAAGTTCCTTCTGCTCAAGTTAAATCTGCTATTATTTTGGCTGGACTTAATGCAGATAGGGAAACAAAAATAAAGGAAAAGGTTAGATCACGGGACCATACTGAAAGGATGTTAAAATATTTAGGGGCAGAATTAGAAATTAAGAAGGATGAAATAAGATTAAAGGGAGGGCAACAATTACAAGCAAGGGATTTATTTGTCCCATCTGATTTTTCATCAGCTGCCTTTATTATAGCAGCTGCTGCATTGACTGAAAATTCGGAGGTTACAATTGAGGATGTGCTTTTAAATCCAACACGGATAGGTTTTCTAGAAGCATTTAAGAATATGGGAGGTCAATTTGAAATATTGAATTTAAGAGAAGTTAACAATGAGTTGGTAGGCAGTATAAAGGTTTATAGAAGTAAATTAAAGGGAATTACTATTGAGGGGGAGATAATTCCAAGGCTTATAGATGAAATTCCTTTGATATCAATTCTAGCAGCTTTTGCTGAAGGTAAAACTATAATAAAAGATGCACAGGAATTGAAATACAAAGAAAGCAATAGAATAGAAAGCATAGCTTATAATTTAAAGGAAATGGGAATAGAATACGAAATCAGAGATGATGGATTAAAGATTTTAGGCAATACATATATTTTGAAAGACAGTTATAATTTTTATTCCTTTAAAGATCATAGAATAGCTATGGCTTTTTCATTAGTTGGTTTTGTTTTGGATAATGTTAGAGTTTATGACTGTGACAATGTTAAAACCTCTTTCCCAGATTTTGTAGAAGTTATGGAGGGAATAAACGGAAAAATTAAGATAGTATAAAACTTTATATGGGGTTGAATGATATCAACCCCATTTTTCACTCTTTAAAAGAAGATTTAAGAGCCTTTACTACGGCAGTAACGATTATTACTGCTACTATAATTTCTAGAGTTCCATTTTTAAGACCTACTAATAATAGGAATTTTCCTAAAGTATCTATTGCAATTTTTCTTATGTTGGCAAAGGATTGGGCAGCAAATAAGTAAATCATTGATAAAACTAAAACGGTATTTGTTAAAGTTCCTAAAATTGCTGTTAAAGATGCATTTTTTGTTTTCTTGTAAGCTAAAGCAGAGACTATACCTATCATAATTCTTGGAAATATAGAAACCATTGGATTTATAAAAACAGGGGCTAAAGGACCAGAAAGATTACTGATTAAACTTGAGAGGCCAAAGATTAACCCTACAATTATTCCACCAAAATAACCTTCAAAAATAGATGCAATTATAACTGGAATGTGCATAAATGTTACCCTGATGGCTCCTAATTGGATGTAACCAAATGGAGTAAAACTCATAAAAATAGAAATTGCACCTAAAATAGAAATACGAGTTAAAGTTTTTAATGGAAAAGGTTTGACTTGATTTGGATTAGTTAACATAAAAACACCTCCATGTTCCGGCCATAAAGGTCCAGACATATTTTAATTTAATTTTATATTTTTTATGAAATCTAATCAATATAAAATTACTATAAATACATATTTAATAAGTTTTTAAGGCAAAATAATTTTGGAGGGCCTTTTATGAAGGAAAAAAAGGATTTAGAATTAATTAAGAATTTATCGCTACAACTTGAAAGAGCGAAAATAGGTGATTATGTAGATTTAATGCAAAATCCAACTCGTTTGATTTTATTAAACTTTATTTCAGGGATAGCAAGGGGAGTAGGCATAGGAATAGGATTTACAATATTAAGCGCTTTTATAATTTATGTTTTACAGCGGCTTGTTATGCTTAATTTACCCTTAATAAGCGGTATTATTTCTGAAATAATACGCCTTGTAAAATATAGATTGCCAGGAGCATAAGGAGTGGTTTTATGGATTCAAACAAATTAAAACAATATAAAGAAAAATTAAAAAAAGAAAGACAAAGAATTTTACAAACCATAGATTCTATGTATGAAAATGGTCTTGCAAGTCCACAGCGGGAGGAGGTTGGTGAGCTTTCTGTAAACGACAATCATCCTGCGGATATGGGGACAGAAATGTTTGATAAAGAAAGGGGATATGCCCTTTTAAGCAATGAAAAGGATATGTTATATCAAATAGATAGAGCCCTTGAAAATATAGAAAAAGGAACATATGGAAAATGTGAAGTCTGTGGAAGAGAGATTGAGGAGGAAAGGCTAAATTTGTTACCCTATGCCCTAAGGTGTTCTAACTGTGAAAAGGAAATGATTAATCATAATACCTTTAGGTATGATAGACCAGCAGAGGAAGAGGTTCTTAATTATCCCTTTGGAAGGACCTTTAATGATATATCTGAATCGGTTGAGTATGACGGTGAAGATGCATGGCAGGATGTTGACGAATTTAATAAAATTCCCAAAATGAAACGAAATTATGAAGATGAGTATATAAGCGGAACAGTAGAGGAAACTGATAATATTAGCAATCAACAATATAAAAATCAGTTACCCTAAAGGGCTTGCATTATTGCAAGTCTTATTTTATTATGTTAATAGCTAAATAAGAAATGGGGGATGTTATGCAGATCTTGTATATTTTACTTCTTGTAATTATAGACCATATAACAAAATACATAGCAAAAATTCAATTATCTTACGGAAAGTCCGTCACGTTAATTGATGGCTTTTTAGAACTTATATATGTTGAAAATAGAGGGGCAGCCTTTGGAATCTTAAAAAATAAAAAATTTTTTCTTGTAGGAATAACTACGATTGCTATTATAGGAATGATCTATTATTTAGTTAGGACCACAAATCTGAATAAGTGGGAAAGAATGAGCCTTATTTTTATAATATCTGGTGCTATTGGCAATTTGATAGACCGCATATTTAGAGGTTATGTAGTTGACTTTATCCATTTTTACATAAAAGATATATTTGATTGGCCTGTGTTTAATATCGCCGATATTTTAGTAGTCATTGGTGCTATAATTTTAGCTTTTTCGATTTTATTTTTAAAAAAATGATGGAGTGATGCTATGGCTGAAATAAGAACATTTTTGGTGGAAAGTAACGATGTGGGAAAACGAATTGATGTTTTTTTAAGTGAAAAAATTGAAGATATGTCAAGGTCAAGAATACAAAAGTTAATTGAAGATAATAAAATTAAGGTGAATGCAAAGGAAATTAAGAGCAATTATAAAATAAAAAATGGTGATGAGATTACTGTTGAAGTTCCGAAACCTGTAATGTTACAAATACAAGCAGAGGATATTGACATTGATATATTATACGAAGATGATGACATTGTTGTTGTTAACAAGCCTCAAGGAATGGTCGTTCATCCTGCGGCAGGTAACTACACAGGAACTTTAGTGAATGCTCTTTTAAAAAAGTGTAAGACTTTATCAAGCATTAATGGTGTGATAAGGCCTGGAATAGTTCATAGAATTGATAAAGATACCTCTGGGGTGCTAGTTGTAGCTAAAAACGATTATGCTCATCAACATCTAGCTGAGCAGATAAAGGAGCACACGGTAAAAAGAGTATATATTGCTTTAACCGAAGGGGTTATAAAACAAGATCAAGGAACAATTGATAAACCAATAGGAAGGCATCCTATACATAGAAAAAAGATGGCAGTTATTGAAAATGGCAAAAGGGCAGTAACTCACTTTAAGGTTTTAGAAAGATATAAGGAAAACACATTAGTCGAGGCACGACTAGAGACGGGAAGAACCCATCAAATTAGGGTTCATATGGCATATATTGGGTATCCATTGGTAGGTGATCCGGTTTATGGGTTTAAAAAACAAAAATTTAATTTAAAAGGACAGGCTTTACATGCGATGGTATTGGGCTTCATTCATCCAAGAACCGGTGAGTATATGGAGTTTTCATCACCGTTGCCTGATTATTTCCAGAATTTGATTGAAAAATTGCGAAGGATGTCATGAGGAGGTATGAAGATGAAGGAAAAGGCTATGCTCTTAGATGAAAATAGTATAATTAGGGCATTAAAGAGAATATCCCATGAGATAATTGAAAAAAATAAAGGTGTTGAAGATGTGGTTCTTTTAGGCATTAAGACGAGGGGGGTTCCTCTAGCTAAAAGAATTGCAAAATTCATTGAGTCCTTTGAGGGGCAAAAGGTTTTAGTTGGAGAAATAGATATATCATTTTATAGGGATGACTTGACAGAAAAATATATAGAGCCTATGGTAAAGACAAACAAATTAGAATTTGACATTAATGGGAAAAGAGTTGTCCTAGTAGATGATGTTATTTTTACTGGCAGAACGGTAAGAGCTGCACTGGATGCTGTAATAGATTTAGGAAGACCTAAAGCAATTCAGCTTGCAGTTTTAATAGATAGGGGACATAGGGAACTACCTATAAGACCTGATTATGTTGGCAAGAATGTTCCAACATCATTAAATGAAGTTGTTGAAGTCAAGCTATATGAAACCGATGGTGAAGATAAAGTGATTATTTTAGAAAAATAATTTAACTTTATAAGATAGATGCCGGTTTATCCGGCATAATTTTTTAGCATAATAATTAATGAGGTGATAATATGGAAAAAATTAAATTTGAAGAACTAAATTTATCCAAGGAAATATTAAAGGCAATTGAAGAATTAGGATATGAAGAAGCAACGCCTATTCAAGCAAAAACCATTCCAATAATACTTCAAGGTAAGGATATTATTGGTCAGGCACAAACTGGGACAGGAAAAACAGCTGCCTTTGGGATCCCAACGCTTGAAAAGATTGATCCATCTAAGAAAACTATTCAAGCTTTGATACTGTGTCCAACAAGAGAATTAGCTATTCAAGTTTCAGAGGAATTAAAAAAGTTATCAAAATATAAAAAAGCCATAGGTATTTTACCAATATATGGTGGACAATCGATTGAAAGGCAAATACAGTCCTTGAAAAAAGGGGTAAACATAATAATAGGAACTCCAGGAAGATGTATAGACCATATCGAAAGGGGAACATTGAAGCTTGAAGATATCAAACTCTTTATATTAGATGAAGCGGACGAAATGCTCAATATGGGATTTATTGAGGACATAGAATTTATTCTAGATAAAACACCAAAGGATAAACAGACTTTGTTATTTTCTGCTACGATGCCAGATCCTATACTAAAGTTAACAAAAAAATATCTTAAAAATCCAGAACATATTAAAGTTGTTCATAAGGAATTAACGGTTCCTACCATTGAACAGATTTATTTTGAGGTTAAAGAAGCACATAAGATTGAGATTTTATCAAGGCTTTTAGATATATATAATCCTAAATTAGCTTTAGTATTTTGTAATACAAAGAAAAAAGTAGATGAAGTTGTATCAAGCCTACAGGCAAGGGGATATCTTGCGGATGCTCTACATGGAGACATGAAACAAAATCAAAGGGATAGGGTTATGGCTAAATTCCGTTCAGGAACTATTGATGTTCTTGTGGCAACTGATGTAGCTGCAAGAGGAATTGATGTTGAAGATGTAGAGATAGTTTTTAATTACGACGTTCCTCAGGATGAAGAATATTATGTCCACAGAATAGGTAGAACAGGAAGAGCAGGAAGGGAAGGAAAGGCCTTTACATTTGTTTCTGGAAAGGATATATATAAACTTAGGGATATTCAAAGATATACTAAAACAAAAATAAAGCTTCAAAAAATTCCTACCTTACACGATGTTGAGGAAAGTAGAACAAGTAAAATTATTGATAGGATTAAAGAATCCATCAACGAAGGTAATCTGGAAAAATATAGCGACATTATTGAAAGAATAATAGATGATGAATATACATCCCTTGATGTTGCTGCTGCTCTACTTAAAATAGTAATGAGTGAAGATAAAAGGTATGATGAAATTGAGGATGCCTTTGAAGGCACTGGAGCAGAACCAGGCATGGTAAGGTTGTTTGTTAACGTAGGAAAGAATCATAAAATAAGCCCAAGAGATATAGTTGGGGCAATAGCTGATAAGGTTAAGTTACCAGGTGATTTGATTGGAAGAATAGATATTTTTGATAAATTTTCATTTGTAGAAGTCCCAACAGATTATGCTAATGAAGTCTTAGATATCATGAAGAATAATACAATTAAGGGTAAAAAGGTAAATATTGAAATTGCAAAAAATAAATAAAGGGCTACAGCATGTAGCCCCATTTTAATTATTCAATCTTTTTTAAATTTTTTATTTTTAGTTCATCTGGAGTAACATAGATAGTTCTATTGGTATAATATATTACCATTCCAGGCTTTGCGCCGGAGGGTTTTTTTACATTTTTTATAGAAGTCCAGTCGACGGGAACATTGGTTGAATTTTTACCTTTGCTATAATATGCTGCAAGGTAGGCAGCTTCTAATAAAGCCTGTTCGCTCACAAAGCCCGATCTTGATTTAATTATTACGTGGGATCCTGGGATATTTTTTGTATGTAACCAAATGTCATCTTTATTTGCAAATTTTAAAGTTAAATAATCATTTTGGATATTGTTTTTACCTACATAAATATCAAAGCCGTCGCTTGAAATATAATGATGTGGGGCTGATTTAATTTGTTTTTTTGTATTTTTCCTTTGCTTTAAATAACCAGAAGACATTAGTTCATGTTTAATTTCTTCTAATGTATCAATATCGTTAGCGTTTTCTATACTATATAAGATGCCTTCTAAGTATTCTTTTTCTTGAAGGGCTTCTTTTAATTGCTTTTCTAATATTTCGGTTGTTGCTTTGTATTTGGCATATTTTTTATAGTATTCTTGAGCATTTTCAACTGCATTAAGGTTTTCATTTAGAGGTATGTTAATAAGGGTTAAATCTTTATCATAAAAATTTGGTAAACTAATTTCTTTTTGATTAGACTTAATGCTATATTGATTTGCCATCAATATATCTGCATAAATTTTAAAATTTTCATATCCTTGGCATTCGGATATTTTGTTATTGTAAGCTTCGATTTTTTTTATGTTTTTTTCTAATAAAGTTTTTATTAATTTTATGAGATCGCTATATTTATGCTTAAGGGTATCTTGGATATCCTTTTGATTATAAAATTTATCCAGTAATTCTGAGGGAGAATTTAGTATTTCTTTTTGATAATTTTTATAATTTTCAAGGTCAAAAATGTAATAGTCTATTAGTCTATTGTCTTGAGAATATAAAATATATAGAAAATCATTGCTTTTTATCTTTGCTAAAAAGTAGAAGAAATTATTTTTAATAATAAGCTTATCATTATCGGATAAATCTTTTATATTTTTATCCTCAAAACTTTTGCATATTTCAGCACTTAATTGTTTGCTAAGGCCTAAAAATGTTTCAGAAAAAAAATTAATTAATTTTTTAGAAGGATTTTTTACTATTAAATTTTCGAAAGTTTGTGCATCTATTTCAAGTGGATTTATTCTCCCTTGATTTGGTGGAAAAACATAATCCACTCCCGGGAGAACAAGTCTATATCTATTCATATCACTACCAAGGTGTTTAATAGCATCGATAATTTTATATTTTTCATCGAGAAGTATTATATTGCTATGTTTTCCCATAATCTCTATAATAATATAATAATATGAAGAATAGCCTAGTTCATCCTTACCTTCAAATTTAATTTCAACAATTCTGTCAAAATTTATCTGTTTTATATCCTCCAAGCGAGAGTTTTGTAAATATTTCCTTAATACCATTACAAAATTGGGTGCAGTCTGGGGATTTTCTTTGTTAATATTAGTTATTTGAATTCTCGGATAGGATGGATTAGAAGATAGAAGTAATTTATAATTGATTTTATCCTTTTTAAGATTTATTATTAAATCATCTTTAGTGGGTTGATGAATTTTATCAACTCTTGCACCTTTTAAATTAGATATTTCCTTTACTATGGCTCGAGTGAAAGCGCCGTCAAATGGCATGAATGTTCCCCCTTTCTTAAAGTCATAATTGATTATAGCATTTAACTTATAAATGTAAAAGGAGGTTTTAATATGTATTTTGCAAAAATGCATGGATTAGGTAATGATTTTATTGTAATAAATAATTTAGACGGAAGAAATATTGACTATTCAAATTTGGCAAGAAAAATATGCGATAGGCATTTTGGTATTGGTGCTGATGGCCTTTTAGTAGTAGAAAAGTCAAAGATTGCAGATATAAAAATGCTCATATTTAACAGCGATGGTAGTCAAGCTGAAATGTGTGGAAATGGAATAAGATGTTTTGCAAAATATGTGTTTGAAAAAGAGATACTAAAAAAAGAAAAAATGATTATTGAAACTTTAGCAGGAATTATGGTTGCGGAACTAAAAATTAATAATTCTTTAGTTAATTTTGTTAAAATTAATATGGGAAAACCTCAAATTAATAATATCGAAAGTATTTTCAATTTAAAGGTAGATAATTTAAATTATGAAATAAATTTAAATGAAAAAAAATTCATCGCTTCAACTTTATTGATGGGAGTTCCCCATACGATAATATATACTGAAGATATTAAAGATGAAGATATTTTAATTTTTGGACCTCAAATTGAAAAATTGGATTTTTATCCTTATAAGACAAATGTTAATTTTGTAAAAGTGATAAGCAATAAAAAAATTAAGGTAAAAACTTGGGAAAGGGGAGCTGGACTTACACTTGCTTGTGGGACAGGATCCTGTGCTTCAGTGGTTGCAGCATACTTAAATGGCTTAACAAACAATTTAGTTGAGGTAGAACTTGAAGCTGGAAGCTTATTTATAGAGTATAATGATGATGTTTATATGGAAGGTCCTGCTGAATTTATATGTGAAGGGAATTTTTTTGAGTAACCTCTGAAAACCTCCGGAATATTATAATATTAGTAAATTTCTGGAGGGATTTTTTTTGAAATTATCAAATAGGATATCAGCAATTCCACATTATGTTTTTGCAAGATTAGAAGAATATAAAAAGGAATTTGAAAAAAATGATATTAAAATAATCGATTTAAGCATAGGGGATCCGGATATAAAAACACCTCAGTTTATAGTGGATGAATTAATTCATGCCCTTAATAGAAAAGATTTTTATAAATATCCGCCCTATAGTGGAACTAATGAGCTAAAAAAATCAATTGCAAACTTTTATAAAAGACATTTTGATGTTGATTTAGACTATGAAAATGAAGTTGGAATACTAATTGGAGCAAAGGAAGGGATAGCACATTTAATAATGGCACTAACAGACCCAGGAGATTACTGTATAATCCCTGATCCGGGTTATCCTGTTTATTTTTATTCATCATTAATTGCAGGATGCATTCCTTATAAGATATATTTACAACGAGAAAGGGACTATATGCCTAATTTATATGGGATCCATAATGAGGTAGTAAGAAAAGCTAAAATATTAATAGTTAATTATCCTAATAATCCTACAGGAGCTTGTGGGAATTTAGAGTTTTTTTCTGAATTAATTAATTTTGGAATTAAAAATGATATAGCAATAGTGAATGACGCAGCTTATGTAAATTTAGTAACGGATGAAAGATATAAAAAAAGCATATTACAAGTTGAAGGGGCTAAAAAAATAGCTGTTGAAATTGGAAGTTTATCAAAGAGTTATAATATGCCTGGTTGGAGAATTGGATATATTGTAGGTAATAAGGAGATAATAAAAAGACTATCAATTATAAAATCAAATATTGATTCTGGTCAGTTTTTGCCTATTCAATTAGCTGCGTCAAAAGCCTTTGATTATGGTGATTATTTTATAAGTTATATGAATAGTGTTTATGGGGAAAGGCGAAAAATTGTTAATAGCATATTAAAACAAGGGAATTTTGATATCTATGATAGTAAAGGGACATTTTATGTATGGTTTAAAGTTCCTGATGGTTATTCTTCAGAGGAATTTTGTGAAATAATTTTAAAAAAGGCACAAGTTATGATTACTCCTGGTAATGCCTTTGGAGATATGGGAGAGGGATTTTGTAGGATTTCATTGACCTTTCAAACAGATATTTTAAAATCAGCAGCAGAAAGAATTATAAAAATTATTTAGGGCATGCATTGCATGTCCAATTTAAATTTTAACATAGTGTAAAATTATTGTAGGACGAAAAAGGACAAAAAATTTAAAAGAGACAACCCCTGTGGTAAAATAAAAAGTGGAAAAAACACAAATCAATAAGGGGGTGTCTCTTTTGAATAATATTATACAACATGATATTATACAACAACATTTAATAAATTTCACTACTAAATTAATAAAAAATGTAGAAGAAATGCTGTCAAAAGAATGGGATTTTACAAAACTTGTTGAGGTAGTTAAAG